>NZ_BAAAVI010000042.1:0-82224 GCF_039534445.1 Streptosporangium fragile
CGGTGACGCCCGCGCCCCGGGCGCCGGGTCGGCCCGCCGGCGGACCGGCCGCACCGGTGGTGCGTGACGGGGCTGTCCGGTTCACGCGCCGGCGCGCCGGCGACCCGCCCGGTCGGCGTAGACGCGCAGCCGGGCCGCGGCCTCGGCCAGATCACCGGAGGCCGCGGCGCAGGCGGCGATGTGGGCGTCCACGGTCTCCCGCAGCCAGTCCGGCGCGGCGCCGCCCAGCCGGTCCCCGATCTCGCGGAGGCGTTCGGCGCACTCGGCGAGAACGCGGGCGTCGGAGCGCAGGACCTCGGCGTGGGCGGCGATCGCTTCGGGGACGGCGGACATCCGGATGCTCCTTCGACGGGGTGGCCCGCTCCGGGACGTCCGTGCCCCGGAGCGTCTGGCGGGTCGTGACGGGCGTGGGAAGGGGCGGGAGTGGTCGAGGCCCGGTTCCCGGGGGCGCCGCGTCATGGACGAGCCGTCCGCCCGGTGATCAGCCGCGGCTCGGGACGCGTCCGGCCCCGGTCCCGCGTCCCGGCGCGCGGCGGAAGGGGCGGAAGGTAGGGCCCCCGGGGCGGGGAGCCTGGTCGAACAACCGGTAGACCTGCGAGCGGATGACCCGGCCCCGGTACGGCGCGAGCCGCCGGTCGATCCGGTCGCGGGCCTCGGGCAGGTCGTCCGTGAGGTTGGCGGTGTAGTGCTCGATGCTGTGGCAGATCGGGAACAGGTGGGTCGAGTCGAAGTAGTCGACGACGTACCAGTCGGGATGCAGGTCGAAACAGCCGCCCGCGCCCTGCCCGTCCAGGGTGGGGACGATGTCGTGCTGGTTGGTGACGCTGGCGACCCAGGTCCGCGGGTCCGCGGGTTTCTTGAAGTCGATCGGCGACCCGACGGCCACGACGTGGGTGACGGTGTGGCGGGCGCAGAACTCCGCGTCCTGCGCCAGGTTCATGACGGCCGCGCCGCCGGCGCTGTGCCCGATCAGGGCGAGCTCGGCGCCCGGCGGGACGCCGAAGTCCTCGACGGCTCTGCGCAGCGCGCGGCTGTAGGGGTTGCTGTCCAGTACGGCACTGCTGAAGGCGCCGAGCAGATCCTGCGGGGAGTCGTTGTCGGGGTGGCCGAGTCTCATGCCGGGGGCCTGGACGACGTGACGTACCACGCCGTCCGGGCCCGCCACGCTCTGGATGAGCATCCGCCCGGTCGTGCCGACGACGCCGATGTTGCGGAGGAAGTCGAGCAACGATCCCTCCGATCCCAGCCGGGCGAGCTCGGCGGGGTCCGGCTCCACCCGGCGGGCGGCCCCCTCCCCCGTGTCGAGGACCGCTATGGCCCTGTTGCTCAGGCCGGTGATCGGATCGGCGCTGGCGTACCCCTTCCCGGTCGCGATCAGCCATGCGGCGGTGTCGTTGAGCGGGTTCTCGTCCAGCAGGGCCCGCAGGGCGAGGACCTCGCCGAAGACCGGGGCGAGCTGGCTGAGGGTGCGGACCGCGCCGCGGTCCTTCAGCAGGGCGCGCAAGGCCCGGAGCGAGGCGAGGTCGCGGTCGCCGCCGGCCGCTTCGATGAGCCTGCCCAGCAGCGGGTCGTCGACCAGCTCCGGATGGTCCAGGGTCACGGCGGTGATCCGCAGCCGCAGCGAGGTCGCCACGACGAGGACGGCCAGGCTCTCCGCGCCCGCCACGGCACCGAGCTTGGCCGCGAGGCCGCCCAGCCGGCCGCCGGCGAGCGCGTACCCGAGTCCGTCCGGATTCGTCACCGCGCGCAGCAGGGCACGCTGTGCCCGGCACCCCTCCGCCGGGGCGCGTGGCAGGGCGCCGAGCACGGCACCTGCGGTGAGCGCCGCGGTGGCGTGGGCGGACGCCTCCCGGATCGCCACCCCGATGTCGGCCAGCTCGCGGGCCGCGGCGCGCAGCAGCTTCGCGACCGCGGCCGGATCGTCCTCCCCGCCGCTCTCCCGCACGGCCTCCCCGCCGTTCACCGCTCCTCCCGCCGGGTCAGGCTCACGAAGCGCGGCCGCGGGTCTTCGGGGACGTTGCGGTGGAGTACGTCCGAGAGCGTCCGCGTGGTGGCGATGATCTCCATCCCGGTCGGGGAGAACGTCTCGGCGTTGAACACCCGTGGCGCCAGCAACGGATTGGTCAGCGCCTGCGAGAAGGCGTCGATGGCGATGATCTTCGTGAGGAGCGGGGGCAGAATGGCGTTCGGGGCTCCCGGCTCCTCGGCGAACAGGCCGACGTACAGGTCCAGGTCGTCCACGCTCCGGTAGAGCTCGCGGAGCGCCCCGCTCACCCGGGCGTCGCCGGACACCTGCTCGAAGCGGCGCACGCGGGGGAAGCGGCAGTGCTCACGGTAGCTGTTGTAGGGGGCCAGGTTCAGCGCGCGTGAGTCGGCGATGCTGTCCACGTCCACCGCCCGCAGCACGGGGTCGGTGTTGAACAGGCCGATGCGGCCGGCGCGCTGCCGTGAGGCGTCCTCGAAGAGCCGGCCCAGCCCCGGGCCGGGGATGAGCGCGCCACCGACCAGGGTCTCCGCCATCGGGAGTTCCCGGCCGCCCACGGCCAGGGTGGAGGGGATCAGGCTGTGCCAGCGGTAGACGAGGTTGAACTCCACCGAGGCCCAGTTCTCCCGGTGCCAGGACGCCCGGGCCAGCGTGGTGGAGAGCCGCGGGTCCAGGGTGAAGCGGAAGTGGTACGGCGTGATGTGGTTGATGTACTCCTCCACCACCAGCTTGATGAGGAGCACGATGAGGATGTTGCGCGCGGTCTGGAACAGGCGTTCGTCGTCCCAGCGCGGATGGCGTTCGGCCAGGAGGCGGGCCACCCTGTTGTGCTCGCGCAGGAACAGCACCGTGAGCATGGTGAAGCCGATCTGGATGTTGCCGCGGTCGCTGCCCGTCGCGAACAGGGTGTCGCGCTGCGCGTCGGTGAGTTCGGCGAAGCGGATCACGCTCAGCGCGGAGAACTCGGGTTTGATCCGGCCCTTCTCGCAGAGGGGCGGCGGGAACTCCCCTCCGTTGACGAGCCGGCTCTTGAGCAGCCCGCCGTCGAAGGTCCGGAGGGCTGCGGTCGCCGCCTCGTCGAGCCCGTAGAGCTGGTTCAGGTCGATGTGGTGGTTCGAGCTGTTCTTGCGCGGGTCGCGGGGGACGTTCGTGTCGCCGCGGAGGAACCCGTCGGTGAACCACTGGGCGAAGTACGCGAACAGCACGGTGGACCGGGGGCACGGGATCATGGCGTCGCCGCGGGTGAACAGGTCCGCGGCGCGCTCGGGAGTGGGCCGGCCGTCCTGGTCCCCGGCGACCGGCGGCAGATGGCGCCCGCTGAACGTGCGGTCGGTCAGCGAGGCCCACGACGTGTAGTCGGCCATGGTGCTCAGCGGCTCGGGCCGCGGCGGCATCTCGCGGATCGCGTGGTCGATCAGGGAGGCGTTGAGGCGCCGTCGCACCGGCCCGACGCGCTGCGCGAGGTCCCAGAACGGCCGTCCGCGGGTCAGGGCCAGGAACCTGACGCGGTTGGCCGCGCCGTCGGTCGCGATGCTTCTCGCACTCGTTCTGCCGGACGCCACCGTCACGCCTCCTCACCGTCCCGGCCGAGTCCGAGGACGAACCGGTCGGGGAAGACGCCGTGGGCGCGGACGATCGTGCCCTCCGGCGCCGGGAGCAGGCGCACCCCGGGGCGCCGGAGCAGCCGGCGGACGACCTCGCAGATGACGACCCTGGCAGGGTGCACGCCGAGGCACGCGTGGTGGCCGTGACCGAAGTACAGCCGGTGGTGCCCCGGCCGGTCGAGACGGAACTCGTCCGGCTCCTCCACCACGTCCGGGTCGAACATGGCCGAGGCGGGTGCGGCGAGCACGAACGTCCCGGCGGGGATGACCGTCCGGCGCGGGGTGCCGGCGGCGAGGACGTGGTCGCGCTCGCACACCCGCGGAAGCAGTTTGAAGAACGGGTTGAACCGCAGCGCCTCCCAGACGTAGCGGTCGAAGCGCGCCGGATCCGGCTCCGCGGCGGCGTCGGCGGCCTCCGCCCGCACCCGGGGGCGGAGCATGATCTGCTCCACGGCCTCCGTCATGGCTCCCGGGCCGCTCTCCACGAAACCGAGGGGAAGTCCCGCCATGTTGATCAGCATTCGCTCGTCGCCGACGTCCACCCCCGCCGGGAGGGTCGTACGGATGAGGCGCGTGAAGACGTCGTCCGGCGGCACCCGTCCGGCCTCCAGGGCGGCCCGGCGTTCGGCGAGCAGCCCGCGCAGGTAGCGCAGCATCTCCCCGCCCGCGCGGACCGACTCGGCCTGGATCTCCAGGTCGCCCTGGAAGTTGGCGAAACCGTCGGTGATCACTGCTCTCGTCCACCGGGACAGGGTCGCCGGATCGGGTCCGGGAAAGCCGAAGTACTCGCCGCACACGCGCAGGGCGACGTGCCGGAAGAGCTCGCCGACGGCCTCGATCCGCCCTCGCGGCGCCGCGGCGTCCAGGGCCTCGTCCGCGATCCGCCCCGCCAGCCCGCGTACGTCCGCCGCGTCCTGGGGAGGGAGCATGACCTGCATCAGCCCCTTCTCCCGCCAGTTCATCGGCGTCGCGTCCCTCGACAGCATGAACGGTCCGCCCAGGGCCGCCTCCAGGCGCGGCCCGAAGGCCCGGACCGTGAAGACCTCCTCGTGGGAGAGCACCTCGGTGACGTCGGCGAAACGGGTCACGACGGTGAAGGCGGGCGTGACGAAGACCGGTCTGTGCTGACGGAGCTCGGCGAAGAAGGCACGCCAGTCCGTGCGCATCCATTCCCGGACGAGGGTGAGCGCGGACATCGGATCACGCGCCATGGCCGCGTCGTACCGTTCCAGATGGTCGCCCGCAGTCGCTCGATCGACAACAGCCATGCCGTAGGACCCTCCGTCTCATGTGTGAACCGACCGCTGAAGCCATGGCGAGCGGAGACGATCACTTTCCGTGGTCACAATCTAGGCAGGTGACGCATCGCTTCAGGATGGCTACCAAGCGCATTGTTCTGGATCCTGTGAGTAACCGACACATCACTCTGAGGTGACTGCCGCAATCCGGCCGGCCGGCCGTTGAATGGATGGCCGGGCCGCGGACCGGGCGGTCCTCACCGATCTCGGGGAGGCACCATGACCACGTCGGCCTTCCCGCCGGGCCGGCCGGAGCCGGGTCCGGCCGAGACCGTGGCGGTCCCGGCCGGGCGCCGCACCGCCTACCTGATCGTCCTCGTCATACTGCCCGTGCTGATCCTGGCCGTGGCGGTCCCGGCCGTCTGGGGGTGGGGAATCGGCCCGCGCGACGTGGTCATCGCCGTCGTCATGTATCTCGTCAGCATCTTCGGCATCGCCATCGGCTACCACCGGCACTTCACCCATCGCGCCTTCAAGTGCCGCAGACCACTGCGCATCGCGCTCATGCTGGCCGGTGGCATGGCGCTCGAAGGCCCGATCACGCTGTGGACGGCCGAGCACCGCCGCCACCACAAGTACGCCGACCGGCCCGGCGACCCGCACTCACCGTGGCGCTACGGCGACAGCGGCCTGGCCCTGCTGCGCGGCATGGCGCACGCCCACGTCGGCTGGTTCTACACCGCGCGTCATCGCTCCAGCCGGCAGCACTGGGTGCCGGACCTGCTGACCGATCCGGACGTCCGGCGGTTCGACGCGGCCTACCCGGCCGTCGCGGCGCTCTCGTTCCTGCTCCCCGCCGCGGCGGGAGGACTGTGGGCGATGTCGTGGACCGGTGTGTGGACCGCCCTCTTCTGGGGCGGGCTGGTCCGCTACGCCGTGGTGCACCATGTGACCTGGTCGGTGAACTCCATCGCCCACACCTTCGGCGAGCGTCCCTTCAGGACCAGGGACCGGTCGTCCAACGTCCGGTGGGTGGCGTTCCTGACCCTCGGTGAGGGCTGGCACAACTGGCATCACGTCGAGCCGACCTGCGCCCGCCACGGGGTGCTCGGGGGCCAGCCGGACCCGAGCGCCCGGGTGATCCGCTGGCTTGAGCGAGCGGGCTGGGCGTACGACGTGCGCTGGCCCGACCCCGGGCGCCTGGCCGCTCGCCGGGTGAGGACGTGACCGTCGCGGCCCCACGCGCGGCGGCCGGGTGAAGGCCGACCGCCTCGGGGTCCGCCCCCGGACCCTGCCGTCTCCTCATCCGGATGCTCCTTCCCCGGGGAACGGCCGGTGTCACGGACGCCGGCCGTACTCCGCCACCACACCCACATCAATGCTAATTATGTATATTGATTGGGCCTCACTGGTGGCTGCCCCGAGGGACGCGGAGGAGAGAAAAGCCGTGACCATGTCGACGGATGACGAGATCGCCGCTCTGACGGCGCGGCTGCGGCGCCTGGAGACCGCGGAGGCGGCCAGGGCGCTCACCGCGAAGTACGCGCTCGCCCTCGACCGCAAGGATTTCGACGCGCTCGCGGACCTGTTCACCGGCGACGCCGTGCTGCGCGCGGGCCCGAAGACGTGCGAAGGCCGCGAGGCCGTGATGGCGTTCTTCCGGCACGCCCTCGAGGTGGCCGATCCGTCGGCGAAGAAACACTTCGTCGTGAACCAGCGGGTGACGCACACGGCACCGGGCGAGGTGCGTGTCGACTCCTACTTCCTCTACACGGCGGTCGGACCGGCGTCCGTGCTCGGCTGGGGAACCTACGCCGACGTGGTGGGTGTCGACGACGACGGCCGCGCGCGCTTCAGGGAGAAGAGCATCGCCGTCGACGTGGCCGCGGACGTACGGGAGGGATGGGCGACCTCTCCGCTATGATTCCCCCGTTCGGAACGGTCAGGGTGTGGTTGTCGTCCCCCTCCGCGAAGGGGGACGAGAAGCCGCCCCGCAGAGGGTGGAGGAGTCACGACGACTTCCCCGTTCACCGGAACACGTGAAGAGTTCACCGGTAAGGCGGGCGAGCACGCCGTCACCGCCGTACCGGTGTTCGCCCCCGCGACGAAAGCGGGTGACGCCTGGACCCGGATGCTCGGCAGACGCTTCGACAGCGCCTCCGACATCGTGGTGGGCGACGGCGACGGCCGTCTCTACGGCCTGGTGAGCGTCGAGCGGTTGCTCGCCGCCGATCCCGGCGCCACCTTGGCCGAGCTGGCCGATCGCGATCCGCCGGTCGTGGCCCCCGGCATGGATCAGGAGATCGCCGCCTGGCACGCCGTGCAACACGGCGAGAGCAGCCTGGCGATCGTCGATCCCTCCGGGAGGTTCAAGGGTCTGGTCCCCCGCCGCCGGCTGTTGCGCGTCCTGCTCGAGGAGCACGACGAGGACATGGCCCGGCTCGGCGGCTACCTGAGAGGGTCGAAAGCGGCCGGGAGCGCGGCCGAGGAGTCCATCGGCAGGCGGTTCGCCCACCGGATGCCCTGGCTGCTGCTGGGGCTGCTCGGCGCGATGATGTCGGCGGGCATCGTCGCCTCCTTCGAGGAACGCCTGGCCGCCAACGTCGCCCTGGCCTTCTTCCTGCCCGGTGTGGTCTACATGGCCGACGCGGTGGGCACGCAGACCGAGGCGGTCGTGGTGCGCGGTCTGTCCGTGGGCGTGTCCATCCGCCGCCTCACCCGCGGGGAGAGCATCACCGGTCTCATCATCGGCGCCGCCATGGCCCTGGCCTTCTTCCCCTTCGCCCTGCTGTACGGCGACCCCCGGGTGGCGCTGACCGCGGCCGTCTCCCTGTTCGCGGCCTGTTCGGTGGCGTCGGTGCTGGCCATGGCGCTCCCGTGGGCGCTCAACCGCCTCGGCCGCGACCCCGCCTTCGGCTCCGGCCCGCTGGCGACGGTCGTCCAGGACCTGGTCTCCATCACCGTCTACTTGCTCACCGCGATGCTGATCGTCACCTGAGGTCGCACCGCCCGATCCCGGCCGGTCCCGCGGTGGTGGACATGCCGGCCGCGGCAGGCGCGGCTCGGGTGTCCCGCCTGCCGTCGTCGTGGTGGTGGCGGCGAGATCTCGCGGCGGGCCTAGGGTTGACCTCGGTCGTCCATGTCCCTCCGCCGGGCCGCGAACCGGTCCGGCCCCACAGACCGGCAAGGGGTTGAACCACGCAGATGTCGCCCAGGCGGTACGTCAAGCGCCCCGGACTGTCCACCGAGGTCATCCGCCTGGTGACCGGCCGGGCGGGGAAGAGGCGGCCGGTGGCCCTGGTCGGGATGGGCGGGTCCGGGAAGTCCGCCCTGGCCGCCGACGTCTGCGGGGCCGGGCGGGTACGGCGCCGTTTCCCCGACGGGGTGATCCGGCTGGAGGTCCGGCCCGAGCAGGACCCGGTGACGCTCCTGGCCGATATCGGGCGGCGGTCCGGCCTGGCGGCCACCGGGCGGGGATTCGCCACCCTTGCGCGGGGCCGGGACACGCTGGCGGCGGCGTTCCGCGGTAAACGGCTGCTGATCGCTCTGGACGGCGTACGGGATCGGGGCCCGCTGGACGCGGTGGAGGTCTTGCCGGACACCTGCCGGGTGCTGTTCACCACGCGCCTGTCCGGATTGGCCGAGGCCATGGACGCCGCCGAGGTCCGGGTGGGCGAGCTGACCCGGGACCAGGCTCTGCGGCTGCTGGGGGCCTGGACCCGGGAACCGGTCGGAGAGCTGCCGCCGGAGGCACACCGGTTGTGCGCGCGGGTGGGGAACCTGGCCCTGGGCGTGGCGATCACGGGTGCGATGGTCGCCCGCGGTCATTCCTACACCGACGTCCTGGCGTTGATCGAGCGCGACCCGGCCCGGATCCGCGCGGAACTGGATCCGCGGTACCACCATGACGCCCTGTTCGCGGCGGTCGGCGCGAGTGTCGACGAGCTCCCGGCACCGGACCGGGCCGGATACGCGCAACTGGCCGTCTTCGCCGGCCGGGGGCCGTTCCCCCGTGAGGCCGTCCAGGCGGTCTGGGGGGCGGAGATGTCCGGGCCGCGGACCGGCGAGCTGCTGGCCGGCCTGGTGGGCCGTTCCCTGTTGAGCAGCCCCGAGGACGGCTGGTATGTCGCGCACCGCCTGCAGTACGACGTCATGGCGCGGCGGCTGACGCCCGACGGGCTCGTCGCCGCCCACAACAGGTTGCTCGACGGCTATCGCGAGACCTACCCGGACGGCTGGACCGGCTCCGCCGCCGACCGTTACCTGGGCTCCGCGCTCGCCGGTCATCTCGCCGCGGCCGGACGGCATGACGAACTCCACGCCCTGCTGGCCGACGTGCCGTGGATCCGCGCGCGCCTGCGTCATGGAGTCCTGCCGGAGCTGGTCTCCGACTACCGGTACGCACACGACACCCTGTCCCCGCACATCGTGCGGGCCCTGCGGCTGTCGGCCCCCGTGGTCACCGCCGATCCCGACCGGGTCCGCGTCCAGCTGACCAACCGGCTCCACGGTCATCGCGATCCCGCCGTCGCCGCGTGGACGGTCCGGAACGCCTCGGATGACCTGCCCGGGCCATGGCTGACGGCGCCGGGTCCCGTGCTCACGCCTACGACGGGAGCGTTGGAGGGCGTGCTCACCGACCACGGCGGCCGGGCGGTGCCGTCGGTGGCGGTCACCCCGGACGGGAGCCGGGTGGTCAGCGGCGGCGGCGACGGGACGATCCGGATCTGGGACCTGGACACCGGACGGCAGCGGGCCGCGCTGACCGGCCACACCGGCACGGTGAGTTCGGTGGCGGTCACCCCGGACGGGAGCCGGGTGGTCAGCGGCGGCGGCGACGGGACGATCCGGATCTGGGACCTGGAGACCGGACGGCAGCGGGCCATGCGGGCGGACCACGGCGGCTGGGTGTATTCGGTGGCGGTCACCCCGGACGGGAGCCGGGTGGTCAGCGGCGGTCACGGGCCGATATGGGTGTGGGACCTGCGAAGCGGGCGGCGGCGGGCCATGCGGGCGGACCACGGCGGCTGGGCGGTGCCGTCGGTGGCGGTCACCCCGGACGGGAGCCGGGTGGTCAGCAGCGGCGGCGACGGGACGATCCGGATCTGGGACCTGCGAAGCGGGCGGCAACGGGCCGTGCTGACCGGCCACACCGACGCGGTCGCGGTGGCGGTGACCCCCGACGGACGCCGGGCGATCAGCACGGGCGGCGACAGGACGGTGCGGGTCTGGGACCTGGACACCGGACGGCAGCAGGCCGCGCTGACCGGCCACACCGGCTGGGTGGGGCCGGTGGCGGTCACCCCCGACGGGCGCCTGGCGGTCAGCGGCGGCGGCGACAGGACGGTGCGGGTCTGGGACCTGGACACCGGACGGCAGCGGGCCACGCTGACCGGCCACACCGGCGAGGTGTGCTCGGTGACGGTCACCCCCGACGGACGCCGGGCGATCAGCGGCGGCAGCGACGGGACGATCCGGGTCTGGAACCTCGGAACCCGGCAGCGGCGGACCGTGTCCACCGGCCACACCGGCCGGGTGTATTCGGTGGCGGTCACCCCGGACGGGAACCGGGCGATCAGCGGCGGCGACGACGGGACGATCCGGATCTGGGACCTGGACACCCGGCGGCAGCGGGCCGTGCTGACCGATCGCGTCGGCTGGGTGCACACGGTGACCGTGACCCCGGACGGGAACCGGGTGGTCAGCGGTGACGGCGGAACGGTGCGGGTCTGGGACCTGGACACCGGACGGCAGCGGGCCACACTGACCGGCCACACCGGCTGGGTGCACGCGGTGGCGGTCACCCCCGACGGGCGCCGGGCGATCAGCGGCGGTGAGACGGTGCGGGTCTGGGATTTGGACACCGGACGGCAGCGGGCCGCGCTGACCGGCCACACCAGCGGGGTGTTCGCGGTGGCGGTGACCCCGGACGGGCGCCGGGTGGTCGTCGGGGGCCACGGGCCGATATGGGTGTGGGAGCTGGACACCGGACGGCAACGGGCCACACTGACCGGCCACACCGGCGCGGTGCACGCGATGACGGTCACCCCCGACGGGCGCCGGGCGATCAGCGGCGGCGACGACGGAACGGTCCGGGTCTGGGACCTGGACACCGGACGGCAGCGGGCCACACTGACCGGCCACACCGGCGCGGTGCACGCGGTGACCGTGACCCCCGACGGGCGCCGGGCGATCAGCGGCGGCGACGACGGAACGGTCCGGGTCTGGGACCTGGACACCGGACGGCAGGCGGCGGACTGGGCGGGAGAGTACCCGGTCGTGGCATGCGGCGTGGTGGCGGGCGGAACGCTCAAAGTCGTGGTGGGACAGCGGATAGGCCCGCCCTACCTGCTCGAACTCCACGATGCCCGCACCGGGGGCGGGGGTGAGAGCGACGGGAGGGAGCTCCGCCGCACGACTGAGTGACGTGTCCGGGGACGGACAGGAGGAGGTCACTCCACCGGCAGCCTCCGCGGGCGGTTCGGGGGACCACCCGCGGCGCTCGGCGGCGGCGTTTCGTGACGCGGGCGCTCACTGCCGGGACAGGGCACGGGTGATGCCGGTGGCGATGGTGGTGACCAGCACCCAGCCCGCGATCACCAGGCCGTAGGCGACCCACTGGGTGGCACCGGCGGGCTGGAATGCCTTCTCCTGCCCGAAGTCGATCAGCGGGAACAGCAGATCCAGAACGTAGACGACGGCGTTGAACGCGGGGCCCTCACCGGGTTTGGCCCGGGGCGGGCTGTTCACCGCGAACACGACGGCGCCGGCGACCAGCAGGGCCAGAAACCACAGGGCGGCGCGGACCGGGCGGTAACCGTACCCGACGGTGACATCCTGCAGCAGGCCCCAGGCGCGGGCGTACGGCGGGAGCCCGGCGCGGCGGCGTCGCTGTTTGACCAGCAGGACCGTACGGGCGTCGACGTCGTGGCCCAGCCGCCGGTAGGTGGTGGCGAGCTGCTCGTACGGCTGCGGCACGTATCCGTCCGGGCCGGACCGCAGCCAGGCCAGCCGTTCGGCGGCGGGCGGCATCGGGTCCAGGGCGTCGTAGGTCAGGCCGTCCTGGCGGCACGCTGGCCAGGTGGCGGGGTCATCACGGATCACGCCGATCCTGGCGTGCCGCAGGTCCACGACGCCCTCGGGGGCCTTCACCGGCCGCAGATCCAGCTCCCGGGCCTCCAGCTGCCAGGCCGCCAGCGCCCTGCCCCCGGGAGCGGACAGGGTGGCGCCGTTGAGGGACAGGCGCCGGCCGACGCGGGCGCCGGTCAGTGTGAGTTCGCCCTCGGCGGTGAAGCCGTGCCCGCATTCCAGGCCGCCGCCGATGCTCGCCCCGGCGGCGTCGAGTGCCCTGCCGCCGGGATTGGCCAGGTGGGCACCACCGAAGTCGGCGAACGTGCCGACATGCGCGTCGGCGAGCCGGACCTCGCCCTCCGCCCGGAAGCCTCCGGAGCACGACAGCCCGCCTCCGACCGTGACGCCGCCGGCGTCCAGGGCGATCCTGCCGGCCGGGCTCGAATCCGGCGTGGTCAGCTGTGCGCCGGTCAGGTTCAGCGACCCGGCGATACGCGCCTGCGACAGGTCCACCCGGCCGCACGCGGTGAGCTCGCGCGCCTCGAGGGTGCCCTCGACCTGGAGTTCGGCGGCCTGGAGCGCGTCCCCGCCGGGATGGGTCAGGGTGGCGCCGTCCAGGCTGAGCTCCCGATCGACCCGGGAGTTGGCCAGCCGTACGATGCCCGTCACGGTGAATCCACTGCCCAGGTACAGTCCGCCCTCGGCGGTGATGCGGGAACCGAGCAGGGCCATCCGACCGGGATGGGCGATCGTGCTTCCGGTGAAGCTGAACGGCCCGGTCACCCGGGTGTTGCGCGCTCTGACCATCCCGGTGACCCTCATCCACCGGCAGAAGACACTGCCGTCGGCGACCAGCCCGTCCAGCACGAGCGCCGGGCCGTCGGCCGGGGCGAAGCGCGCCTCATCCATGATCACAGTGCCGGTCACCCGGGCGTCGGACAGCCGGACCTGGCCCACGGCTCTCAGCCCGATCGCGGACAGGCCGCGGCCCGCCTGCAGCCGGTCGCAGTCGACCGCGCCGACCCGCGCGTGGCTCAGCGTGAGGCTTCCCGTCACCTGGGTTCCCCGCAGTTCCAGCAGGCCGGTGCAGACACAGGCCTCCAGCCGCAGGTGCCCGTCGATCTGCGCGTTGGATCCCGACAGACCCGGCAGATGAGAGCGTTTGAAGCTCAGCTGCGAACACCGGGCCCAGTACAGGCTCGGATCCCGCTCGAAGAAGCACGACAGGAACCGAGCCGAGTGACGGACCGTGGAGTAGGCGAGGTCCACCCGCTCGGTGATCCGGGCCCCCTTGAGCCTCATCGCCGGGATCCGGTGCGACCGCGGCGCCTCCTCGCTCATCAGCAGAGCGGCGATCACCCGGCCACGGACCGTCCGCTCCGCGCCCCAGGCAGCCCCCGCCGCCGGGTCGTCCTCTGCCGGATCCCCGGTCGTGAAGTCGACCTCCTCCCCGTGTGGAAAGGCCTCCCACACCCGGAGCTCGGCCTCGGACAGATCCTCAACACGCACGTCGTCCCCTCACCCGAACGCGGTCATTCCCTTGATCACCTATGCCATGTCGAGGATTACCATCCGGCGCTCCGTTGACGCCATCCTTACCATCGCGTTGGCGGCCCGGGTCGGCCCGCGCGGGGTAAGCCGTCACCGGGCGCGGGGTACGCGCCGCCGGCGGCTCCTCCGCTCCCCGAAGGACCGCGCACCGGCCGGGCGGGGAATCCGGGCGTGTTTCCGGCGCCCCGGGCGGCGTACGAGCCGCGTCGGCGCGGAGGGCCGGCGGCTGCGGCGGCCCCGCCGGGCGACCGCCGGTCAACGTCTCCCCTGTCCGGGCCGCGGCGCAGACGCGATCACCCCGCCTCGCCGGGCAACCCGCCCGCACGGAACCGTATCCTTGGAGCAGCCTCGCCTCTCATCCCACACAAGCGGTGATCTTCATGTACGAGATCGTCTCGGCTCTGGCGCCTCCCGCCATCGTCGCCACTGTCTTCCTGCTCGGCGTACGGGCGGTCCTGAAGCACGAGCGGGCGGACCGGGCGCGGGAAAGACGCCAGCCCGCCGGACCTCCCGTGAAGCTCGCGAAGGAGACCGGCTCCGAGGAGTAGGACGCCGGAAGGCGACGCCCGCTCCGGGCCCGTCGGAGGGGTACGCGGCCCGGAGCGGGCGATCCGTTCTCCGCGGTGGCGGGGCGACGCGGGGTTCGGGGGGATCAGGCCGGGCCGCCGGTCCCCGCGCACGACAAGACGCGGCACCTTTTGTCCCATTTGCGGATTTATGTGCGGTTATATTACTTTCTAGGGAATCGCGGCAGACGCAGGCACGACCATCCGGCCGCACCCGTTGCCGTTTCGTTGCCCGGACCGTGTGTCCCCGGCGGGCCCTTCCCGCCGGGACGGCGCACGGCCGCCGAATCCGCACCTCGCGGAGCCGGGGACCCATCCCTTCGGGGTGAATCGGAGCGCCAGCCCCCGAGCTGCGCCCCGTAGGGCACTTCCCAGCCCGAACCCGTCAGCTGACCCGGTAGGCGGCATGGAAGCAAGGACCAACCCATCATGCCCAAGCACCGGCTTGCCTCCTCCCCGAAGAACCGCCTGAACCTCTCCCCGGACCGCCCGGACTTCCCGGAGAACCGGCTGGGTCTCCCGAAGAACCGGCTGGGTCACGCACTCGTGGGCGCCGTCGTCGCCGTCGGTACCGTGGCCTCCGGTGCCGCCACCGCGCAAGCCGCCACCGTGCAGACCGGCGCCCCGCAGACCGGCGCCGCCACCGTGCAGACCGGCGCCCCGCAGACCGGCGCCGGGACGCTCCTCCCGCTGACCCCGCCCGCCGGCGGTGAGGCCGCCCGCAGCAAGGCACCGGCGGTGCTCGGACGCGCGGCCTATCTGGTCGACGCCTCGACGGGCGACGTCAGGCTCAGCAAGGGGGCCGACCGGCGAATGCCGGTGGCCAGCCTGACCAAGGTGATGACCGCATACATCGTGCTCAGGGAGGCTAGGCCGACGGACACGGTCACGATCACGCCGGAGGACGTGTGGTACGCACAGGCCGGTGGAGGCACCAGCGCGTACCTGCGCGTGGGAGACCGGCTCTCCGTCGAGGACCTCCTGTACGGCCTGATGCTTCCCTCGGGCGCGGACGCCGCCCACGCGCTGGCCCGCGCCTACGGTCCCGGGGTCGCCGGATTCACCGCGAAGATGAACGCCACCGCGCGCGAGCTCGGGATGCGCGACACCAGGTACCTCAACGCCGACGGGCTGCCCACCCCCGAGGGCGAGGGCTATTCCACCGCGCGGGACCAGACCCGGCTGGCCGAGATCGCGCTGCGCAACCCGGCCCTGGTGAAGATCACCTCCACCCGGCGCCACACGACCCCCAGGACAGCCGATCACCGCGCCTACACCTGGCACAACACCAACAAGCTGCTCGGCTCACCGGGCGCGCTCGGCCTGAAGACGGGTTTCACCCGCGCCGCGGGCTACAGCCTGGCCTTCGCCGCCGACAGCCACAACCACCGGCTGGTCGGCGTGATCCTCGGCGAGACGGTCTCCGGCCGGCGGTTCCAGACCGCCCGGGCACTCCTGGACTGGGCGGCGCGCGAGACGACGGCGGGCGACGGCCGCGGCGGGAGTGCCCGGAACCACCGGTGACGGGCGACGTCGGCGCGCTCCCGGGAGAGCCCGACGGCGCTGTCCGGCGGCCCGCGGAAGGTGCTGGTGATCTTGCCCTACGGCGTGCCGTGCGGCGTAGCCGATGAGTGCCTGCCCGCGTCGGCGAAGGCGTAGCCGGCGCCGGCGGGCACCCGCAACCCGCCCTCGGCCGCCTGCGGCAAGCGCGTCGAGGCGCCCGGCGGGGGGCGACGGCGACGCCGGCGCAGAGGGCGCTCACCGAACGGTCGAAGGCGGTGGGGCCGCCCGGCGGGGGCGCCACCCGCCCGCCGGGCCGTACCGCCCCGGCGACGGGGCCGCCCCGGGAAACCTCCGCGTGTTCGCGGGGAAATTTTCGCGTTACGTCCCACCCGGGCGGACGGGTTCTCACCTGGAAGAACGCGTTCCCGCCGGGCGGGTGGCCGGGCTGCCGCCCGGACGGGGACGAACTCGGCGCTTGACCCGTCCCTTACCGGGGGCGTACAAGTGCGAAAAGAGTTGGATAGCGCTTTCCCACCCTTCATCCCCGGGCGCCGCCCGGGACCCGTCCGCACGTGCTCCGGCGGAGGCCTGACCCTGTCCAAGGCCTGCGCCGGCGGTGGCGGACGGGCTCCGGCGACGCCCGGCGGACACCGTTCGCCAGGGCCTCCGGCCATGCCGGCACGTGACCGCGGAGCGCGGCCACGCCGACGTCACCGGTTCGGGCCCCGGCGCAAGGCCATGGTCCGACCGGGCCGGAGCACGGCCCGGTCGGCACTGACGGAACTGGAGGTTCCACGGTGCGCAGAAGGAAAGAGCTCCGCGCCAACTCACTGCTCGCCGCGCTCGCGGCGGCCCTCGCCGTCATGGTGCTCGGGGCGATGGCGCTGCTGGCGGTGCCCAGCGCGTTCGCCGCAACGCTGTTCGGCGACGATTTCGAGGACGGTAACGCCACGGGTTGGTCGAAGTCCGGGGGAAGCTGGTCGGTGGCCGCCGACGGCTCCCAGGTTTACCGGCAGTCCGGCACCGGCGCGGACGCCCGCGCGGTGGCCGGCGCCGGATGGTCGGACCAGGCGGTGCAGGCGCGGGTGAAGCCGACCGCGTTCAACGGCGCCGGCCGGCACGTCGCGGTGCTGGCCAGGGCGCAGAGCACCAGCAGTTACTACTTCCTCGGATTGAGCAACGCGGGTTCGGTCGTCCTGGGCAAGCGGACCAGCGGCGGCCCGACGACCCTCGCCTCGGCTCCGGCGACGGTGACCGCGGGCACGTGGTACACCCTCAGGCTGGAGGCGTTCGGCACGACGCTGCGCGGCTTCGTCAACAACGTCGAGGTCGTCACGGCGACGGACGCCACCTTCGCCTCCGGCAAGGTGGGCCTCTCCGGTTACTACGCGAGCGCCTCGTTCGACGACGTGCTGGTGACCGACGTCGGCGGGCCGAGCAACCCGCCGACCAGCCCCACGGTCACACCGCCGCCCACGGGTACCTGCCCCACCTCGGGTGCTCCCACCGGGTTCGCCTCGGTGAACGCCTGGGGCCAGAACGGCACCACGGGAGGCGCGGGTGGCCCGACCGTCGAGGTCGACACGGCGAGCGAGCTGATCTCCGCGATCGGCCAGAGCGGGCCCCTGAACATCTGCGTGCGCGGGATGATCACGGTTCCGGCGGGGATGCACAACGTCGCCTCGGACAAGACGATCGTGGGCGTCGGCTCCGACGCCGGCATCAGCGGCGGCGGGCTCAACATCGGCCTCCCCCTCGACGCGGCGGTCACCTCGCCGCCCGCGAACGCCGTGCACAACGTCATCATCCGCAACCTGTCGTTCCGGAACGCCACCGACGACTCGATCAACGTGCAGATGTTCTCCCACCACGTCTGGATCGACCACAACGACCTGTGCTGCGGGTACGACGGGCTGATCGACATCAAGCGCGGCTCGTCCTACGTCACCGTGTCGTGGAACCACCTGCACAAGCACACCAAGAACATGCTGCTCGGCCATGACGACAACAACGACGCGCAGGACGTCGGCCGGCTGAAGGTCACCTACCACCACAACTGGTTCGACCAGACGCCGCAGCGCAACCCGCGGGTGCGGTTCGGTGAGCCGGTGCACGTGTTCAACAACTACTACTACTACAACACCGACACCGGGGTGGCCTGCCAGGCCGACGCCGGGTGCATGGTCGAGGGCAACTACTTCGACCGGGTCGAGGAGCCGGTGACCAACTCCTACGCCGGCCCGGACGGCAGGTGCGTCGCGCGCAACAACGTGTTCGTCAACGAATCGGGCCAGCCCGACTGCAGCGGCAGCGTGGAGGAGCCCAGCACCTACTACAGCTACACCCTGGACGACCCGAACTCCGTGAAGGCGATCGTCACCGCGGGCGCCGGGGTCGGCAAGATCGGCGGCTGACCCCTCGGCACGAGGTCCTGGCGGGCGGCCGCTCCGGCCCCCGCCAGGAACCGGAGGCGGGTCACCGGCGCGGCCGTCCATGCCCGCGATGCGCCGGGGCCGCCCGGGGAACACGCGAGGGCCGGCTCGAACGGCTCCGCGGAACCCGCCGGGGTCCGCTGCCGCCCGCCGGGTGACGGCCGGGCCCCGGATCGGCTCTAAGCTGTCCGATCATGCGCTTCCTCCCGTCCGGCGCCGGTTCCCGGCGGCCGCTCCGACGCCCGGCCGCCGTCACCCGATGGGCCCTCCTGGTGACCGTGTTCCTCACCGCCCTGCCCTCCGGAACCGCACAGGCCGATTCGCCCAAGAAGTCGTTGGTGAAGACCGGCAAGCTGGCGGTCACCTCGTGCCCGGAACCGCCGATCATCGACAGGGGCATCCCCCGGACGCGCGAGTACCTCGCGGCGGCCGTGAAATGCCTGAACACGTCATGGTCCGCCCACTTCGCCCGCGCCGGGCTGAGGTTCCGCACGCCCACGGTCCGCTTCTACGAAGAACCCGAGCGGCGCGTGTGCGGAGTGCGCTGGCCCGTCAACGCGGCGGCCTTCTACTGCACGGAGAAGGCCACGCTGGTGTTCCCCCTCACCGGCCACTGGATCGAGGACCGGACCGACCTGTACCCCCTCAAGGTGGCGGCTCACGAATACGGCCACCACCTGCAGAGCCTCACCGGCATCAGGGACGACTACGAGGCCCGCGTCCGCTCCGACCGCACCCGTCAGGCCGAGCTCGGCCGCCGCTACGAACTCCAGGCGGACTGCCTGTCAGGCGTGTTCCTGGGCAGCGTACGAGGTTCCCTGCCGCGCACCGGGCAAGACTGGGAGGCGCTGTCCGAGGCGATCCGCGCCAGCGGCGACGAGGGTGACCACCGCACCCACGGCAGCGGCGCCAGCCGGGTCCGCTGGTTCGAGCGCGGCTACCGCGCGGTCTCCCCCGCCGCCTGCGACACGTGGACCGCCGCGCCGTCCCGGGTGTCCTGAGGGGCGAGTGTCCTGAGGGGAGGGTGTCCCGAGGGGCGGGTGTCCCGAGGGGCGGCGGGCCGTACCGCCGGACCGGCCCCGGGGCGCACGCCCGCGGGTTTCCGTCTCGGGGAGCCGACGCGCATGATGGACAGGTGTCCTCTTCGACCGGTCCCGGCGGCAGCGGCGCCGACCATCCCGTCGCCGTCCTGCGGCGCTGGGAGGAGTTCGGCGCCGTGTGGCGCGTCGTGTCACGCGACGCGGAACAGGTGACCATCTCACTGTGCCAGTGCGACGGAGGGGAGGAGGTCGGGCGGATCGTGTCGGGTGATCCGGCGCTGCTGACGTTCCTCGGAGAGCGCACCGGCAGCCACGAGTGACGCCCCGGCCGGGCCGCGCGGGCTCGTCCCGTCGGGAGTCTCGGCATCCACTGCGAGGTCGCGGCCGGCCGGGCCGCGCGGGTTCACCCCCTCTTGCAGGGCTCGGGGCGGGCGGCGGTCAACGGCCCCCCGCGGAACGGTCGCCGATGCGTACGGTCTCGACCCAGTGTGGCGGAGCCGGGGGCGCGTGGCCGATCAGCGCCCCGATCAGCCGGCAGGACGGGTTCTCCTCCGGCCAGGGCGTGTAGCCGTCGGTGAGCACGATCACGACGTGCGGCCGGTCCGGGGCGGCGAGCGCCGCGCGGACGCCGACGCGCATGTCGGTCCCGCCCCCGCCGGCGAGCTCGACCTGCTCCGCCGAGGTCACCCGCGACACGGTGTGCACGTCGGCGTCGCAGGCCAGCACGGTGACCCGGTTCCCCCGGACGCCGACCTCGCGGAGCACCCCGGTGACCTCCGCGAGCGCGGCCGCCAGGTCGTCCTCGCCCATCGAGCCGGAGGTGTCGATGACGATCGCCACCCGCGGCAGCGGCCGGCGCAGGCTCGGCAGCACCACCCCGCGCAGCGCCGCCGTCCGGCGCGACGGGCGGCGGTAGGTGTAGTCGACCGCGCCGCCCGCCCAGGCGACGGCCTCGCGCACCGCCCCGGCAAGGACGGTACGCCAGTCGACGACCGGCTCCAGCACCTGCTCGGCCCAGCGCTGCCAGCCCGCCGGAAGCCGCCCGCGGCTCCGCTCGTGCGCCCGCATGGCCTCGGCGGTGTGGCGGCGCAGGGCCTCGGCCTCGACCGGGCTCACGGCGGGCACTCCGTCGCCGATCTCCCAGTCACAGGAGTGCCCGTGCGCTCCGGAACCGCAGTCGAACTCGATCAGGTACTCGGGCAGGTGCGGCAGGTACTCCTCGAACAGCAGGCCAGCCTTCAGGCCGAAGTCGCCGGGTGCGACCCGCCCGGCGGGCAACGCCAGCCCGTCGGCGAGAAGGTCGTCGTTGATCTCGCAGTCCTGCGCGATGTTGATCCGCAGGTGGTCGCGCTGCAGCTCCGCGGCGAGCCGGCCGGCTCGCCCGTGGTGGTCGCGCAGCAGGTGCGCCACCTCGTGGATCCAGACGCCGGCGAGCTCCGGGACCGGGGTCGCCTCGACGAACGCCGGCGAGACGTGGCAGCGCCAGTGCCGGTCGACGCCCATGGTCGGTACCCGGCCGCTCGGCACGATCGTCAGGGCGTACAGGGCGGAGGCCAGATACGGCCGGTCGACGGCGGCGCGGTAGCGGGCCGCCAGCAGCTTGGCGCGGTCGAGCTCCGTCACGGCTCCGTCCATGGCCCGGTCAGAGCGCCCCGGACAGGTGCAGCAGGGCCATGAACGCGTCGATGCCGTCGGGCACCGGCCAGTCGGTGTCCCGGAGCGCCGCCAGGTCGACGGCCGCCCGCGCCGCCACGTCCGGCACGCCCGCGTCGACGGCCTTCGCGAGCACCGCCCAGCCGGCCTCCCACCGGGTGCGCGTGAGCTCCCCCTGGACGGCGGCGACCACCGCGGTCAGGAAGGCCAGCTGCCGGTCCCCCCGCTCGGGCAGGGCGAAGGCGTCCGGGTTCACCAGCACCCGGTCCGGGTCCGGCAGGTCGAGCTCCGCGAGGTAGGACAGCAGCTCCATCCCCGCGCCGTCGCCGACCGCGCCGACCACGGCGGCCGACACCGCCTCCCGGCTCGCGCCGGTGGCGTATCCGGTGGCGAGCAACCGCAACGCCATCTCCCAGGTGCGCGGGGACGGCCACGCGCCGCCCCGCCCTTCCGCGTCGGACGGCAGGTGGTGCGCCAGGCCGGGCCGCGCGGTGAGGAACCCGGAGACCGCTCCGCGGGCGCGGGCCACCGCGCCGGACACCTTCGCGGGGTCCACGAGCGGGACGGGCGCCGCCGGCCAGATCCCCGCCATGCCCCGGGCGACCGTGCGCGGGTCGTGCGTCCAGCGCAGGTGGACGAACCGGTTGGCCAGCGGCGGGCTCAGGTGCCAGCCGTCGGCGGCGCTGGACGGCGGGTTGGCGGCGGCGACGACCCGCACCGGCTCCGGCAGGGTCAGGCTGCCGACGCGGCGTTCCAGCACGACGCGCAGGAGCGCCGCCTGCACCGCGGGCGGCGCCGAGGACAGCTCGTCGAAGAAGACGAGGCCGCGGCCCGCTCCGGCGAGCCGTACCGCCCAGTCGGGCGGTGCCATCGGGACGCCGGTGACGGCGGGGTCCGCGCCGATGATCGGCAGTCCGGCGAAGTCGGAGGGTTCGTGCACGCTGGCGATGACGGTCTCCAGCGGGACGCCGAGCCCGCGGGCGAGCTGTTCCATCCCCGCGGACTTGCCGATGCCGGGCTCGCCCCAGAGCAGGACGGGGAGGTTGGCCGTGACCGCGAGGGCCAGCGCCTCCAGCTGCGGATCGGTCCCGACCTCGGTGCGGGAGGCCCGCACCCGGGCGTTGAGCTCGTCGGCCGCGCCGAGAGGGCCGGCGTTCACTCGTCCTTCTCGTCCCGGTCGGGGAACCACGTGACGACGGATCCGAGGCCGGGGGTGATCTGCCTGGCGAGGAAAGCCAGCTCGGCCCGCTTGTTCCAGCGGATCAGATCGCGGATCGACCAGCCCCGGCAGTCGACCACGTCGATGCGCGCGCCGGCGGCGAGCAGCGCTCTCACCAGGGCCTCGGATCCCCGGGTACCGACGGCGACGTGCAGCGCCGTGCGCTGGTTGTGATCGGTCGCCTCCAGGTCGAGCCCGGCGTCCAGGAGCCGGGGCAGCAGCGGTTCGTGGTCGAGCAGGTGGAGCGCGTGCAGGAGAGTGCGCCCGCGCCCGTCACGGGCCCTGGGGTCGACCCCGGCGTCGAGCAGCCGCAGCACTCCCGGCGTGTCACCGTGCTGGGCCCGCAGGAACAGCTCCCGCCGTTGCTCGCGCAGTGCCCTGGGCAGCCGTCCTGTCCCCTTCGCCCAGGCCTCCTCCACGGCGAAGCACCCGGCGACCGCCCCGCCGAGCACCCTCAGCGCGCGCTCGCGCCGGCGTTCCGCGTCGTCGTGCGGCATGGACAGGTCCGGCCCGACCTCGTGCCACTCACCCCGGCAACGGACCGGGAACGGGGACGTCCGGACGGCCTCGGCAGGTCCCCGGGCCGGAGTGGTGGCGGCGGGGAAGAGCGCGGCGTGCACCAGGGGGTGCAGGGCGTCCGGGCTCATCCGGCCGGTGCGCAGCAGGTCGAGGTCGGGCAGCCGCCGCCAGCGTGCTTCGGCCATGACGGGAATCTCGTTGGCCGCATCACTGTCCGCCACCCGCACCCGTGCCCCGTCACGCCCGGCCTCGACCTGGAGCCGGTACCGCCATCCGTAGCTGATGATCGCGCTGCCGTGCCCGGTCAACCGGACCTCTTCGGCCAGGCGCGTCAGCGCCAACGGCATGCCCGCCAGCACTTTCGGCAGGTCCGACGGCCGGGGCCGGCGCTCCGCCGGCGGGATGTGGGCCAGCTCGATCCCCGCGGCCGCGCACGCCGCTTCGACGTCCCCGCGCTCGTGCAGTCCGGTGACCCACTCCGTGTTCTCCGCCGGGTCGAGGCTCGGGCCCGACGGCAGTTCCTTCTCCGCCCGCGGCGTGCCGTCGGCGTGGAAGAAGGGTGCCCTGGTGGACCCACCGCACCGCGCCAGCAACTCGCCGGTGCGGCGGGCGTCCCACAGGTGCCTGGCGCCCGTCCAGTCATGGCGCGAGCCCCGGGGGACGGAGCCGAACGCCAGCGTCAGCCGCTGCGGCCCGTCGACCAGTCTCAACGGCACCGTGTGCAGCCAGGGCCCAGGCCGTTCACGCGTCGGCGGCGCAGCCCGGTCGAGGCCCGCCAGGATCACGATCTCGCCGGTCCCGATCGTCGTGCGTCCGCCCAGGGCCCGCGGCAAGTGCCAGCGCAGCAGGTCGGGCGCGAGGTTCAGCAGGTCGTCCTCGATCGCGGCCGCGGCCTCCGCGCCGTACTCGGCCGCGATGTCGCCGAGATCGAACGCGATATCCACGTTCGCCGCCGCGCACGCGCCCCGCCAGTCTCCCGCGAGCCGCCGCTCGGTCGCCTGCTCGATCATCCAGCGGGGTACGGCGTAGCGGCGGACGCGCTGCCAACTGGAAGCCTCGTCGGGCGGGAAGAGCCTGGAGATCACCGGTAGACGCTGCCGATCGCGTGGAGGTCGGGGTGCGCGGGCGCGGACGGCCGGAGGCGGTGCGCCAGGGCGCGCTTCACCTTCCTGGGCAGGCCGGGCCCCAGCCCGACGTACTCCAGCCGGGTGTCCTCCGTGACGGCCGCCAGCAGCGTCTTCGCCCCCCGCCCGGTGAAGGAGGTGTGGCGCAGTTCGAGCCGGCGCAGCGGGCTGCCGGGGAGCGCGCCGGCCAGTGCGGTGACGCCGGCGTCGCCGGTCCGGTTGCAGGGCGCGCCGAGGGCGCGTTGCGACGGGGGCCGGCCGAGGTCCAGGGTCTCGATGCCGTCGAGGGCGTCCGCCAGCGCGCGCACGCCGCCGGGGCCGATGCCGTTCCCGCCCAGGCCGAGCCGGACGGGCCGGGCGGGGTCGGCCCCGGCGGCCAGCGCCGCCGCGCCGGTGTCGCCCAGGTGGTTGGCCGAGAGGTAGAGCTCGCGTACCCCGGCGTCCCGGATCAGCGCGGCGAGCAGGTCGGCCGCGTCCGGGCCGAGCCCGTTCCCGCCGAGGAAGAGCCGCTCGACGGGCCGTGGCCGGTCCGGCAGGACCGCCAGCAGGGCGCGCAGCCCGTCCGGGGTCAGCCCGGTGTTGACCAGGTCGAGGGTGCGGATCGCCGTGTTGCGGCGCAGCATCCGGGCGAGCGCGTGGACCCCGGCGTCGCCGATCGGGTTGCGCTTGAGCCAGAGGGCGCGGACGCCGTCGTCGTCGCTCAACTGTTCGGCGAGCGCCGCGGCGCCGTCCGCGTCGATCCGGTTGCAGCCCAGGTAGAGCGTCTCGAGACCGTGCCCGCCGGCAAGCGCGCCGGCGACCGCGCGGGCGCCTTCGGAACCGATCCCGTTGGTGCCGAGCAGCAGGTGCACGGCGTGGGCGGAGGCTACCGCCGCCGGGAGGAGCCTGCCGACGCCGTCCGGGCCGAGCCCCTGCTTGCACAGGTCGACCCGGCCGTCGGGCTGGAGCGTGCCGAGCGGGAACGCTTCGGCGGCCTCGACCGGCCGTGTCTCGGCCAGCCGGGCGATCAGGGGGTCGAGGGCCGCCGCGTCGGCCGGTGGGACGTCCGGGTGCTCGATCGCCGGGCACCGGACGGGCGTCGGTTCTGTCATCGTCACCACTCCACCGCTCGATAGTCCTTGAGGAACAGGCCGGAGACGGGCTGACCTCCCACTCCCCGCACGATCGGGTCGTAGATCCGCGCCGCGCCGTCGACGACGTCGAGCGGGGGACGGAAACCCGCCTCGCGCTGCGCGGTCTTGCTCGGGTGGGGCCTCTCGTCGGTCACCCACCCGGTGTCCACGCTGTTCATGTGGATGCCGGCCGCCGCGTAGTCGGCGGCGGCCGTCCGGGTCAGCATGTTCAGCGACGCCTTCGCCATGTTGGTGTGCGGATGGCGGACCGTCTTGTGCTCCCGGGAGAAGCTGCCCTCCATCGCCGAGACCTGGACGATGTAGCGGTCGGGCCACGGCGACGCCTCCAGCAGGCCGCGCAGCCTGCCGGTGAGCAGGAACGGCACGAAGGCGTTGACCACCTGCGCCTCCATCCACTCCGCGGGCTCCACCTCGTGCAGCCGCAGGGTCCAGCTGTTGCGCTCGCGCAGGTCCAGCGGCTGGCCGGTCTCGTCCTTGCGGCCGGTGGGGAAGAGCACCTCGGCGGCGCTCTCCGGCAGGTGGCGGCCGGTGATCTCCGGCAGATGGCGGCCGGCGCCCGGCAGCGGCCTCGCGCCCGTCTCCAGGAGGTCGACCGAGGCGGCGGCGCCGGTCAGCGGCAGGGCCTCGGCCGCCCGGGCCTCCCGGTGGTACGCCGACGGCCTGCGGATCGTCTGCGCCGCGTTGTTCACGAGGATGTCGAGGTGGTCGAAGCGCCGGTGCAGGTCGGCGATCAGCCCCGCCACCGCCGGGAGGTCCAGGAAGTCGACGCCGTGCACGTGCAGCCGGTCCAGCCAGTCCGCGGAGTCCGGCACCGCGGCGAACCTGCGCGCGGCGTCCCGGGGGAAGCGCGTGGTGACGAGCACCTCGGCGCCGTCCCGCAGCAGCTTCAGCGCGACATGGAAGCCGATCTTGATCCGGCCGCCGGTGACGACCGCCGTCCGGCCGCGCAGGTCACAGCGGGCGTGCCTGCGTGCCAGGTTCTCCTCGGCGCAGGGGTCGCACAGGAGGTGGTAGTCCTGGCGCACGTACCGGTACCGGGCCTTGCAGACGTAGCAGCGGTGCTTGCCGGTCAGCTCGCGCCGTACCGCCGGTGGGGTAGCGTGCTCGGGCGCCGGGCTCGGATCCTGCTCCCGGAAACGCTCGGCGGCGGCGATGGCAGCCCGGTCCTGCCGGAGCTGATCGGCGCGCCGCGCGGCCTTGCGCCATTTCTTGCCTGCCCGGTAGAGCCGCGTGGTGGCGTCATGCACCGCCCGCCACCGCGGGTCGTCGGGATCCGCCGCCTCGGCCTGCTCCAGCACCCGGAGACATACGTCGAGCTCCGCCGGGTCGGGCGCCATCACTCTCCTTGGCAGGGGGACAGGGCGGCAAGGCCGGTCGGATTCGAACCGACGTCCTCCAGCGTGCCGCTAGGGCGCGACGACCTCTGCGCTACGGCCTTGCCGCGCGGCAGCTTACCGAACTTCCGGCACCCACGAATCGGGAACAACTTCTTAAATAGGGATAATTGCCCCGATTGCCATATATATCAATTTTTTTCGGTAATCTCGCGATTGTGGTGACCAGAAACTCGCACTGCTCCTTCTGCGGCACGGCCTACGCCCCGGACCAGGCCTGGCCGCGGACCTGCTCCGCCTGCGGGAACACCTGCTACCTCAACCCGCTGCCGGTCGCGGTGATGGTGCTGCCGGTGGACGAGGGCCTCCTGGTGATCCGCCGGGACGTCGAACCGTACCGCGGCGCGCTCGCCCTGCCCGGCGGTTTCATCGACATGGGCGAGTCCTGGCAGCAGGCGGCCGTCCGGGAACTCCGGGAGGAGACGGGCGTCGTCGTCGACGCGGCCGAGGTCCGGCTGTTCGACGTGCTCAGCGCCCCTGACGGCACCGTGCTGATCTTCGCCCTGGGGCCGCGTACCGGCTCGGCCACCCTCCCACCGGTCACGCCCACGGCCGAGACGACGGAGTGGCTGTTGATCGACCGGCCGCAGGAGCTGGCGTTCCCGCTGCACACACAGATCGTGGCGCAGTACTTCGCCGCCCGATGAAAGGACGGTGCCGGAACAGGCGGGGAAACCGTACGCACCCCCACCAATTCACCCCACCGATATGCCTGAAATGCGCATTAAATCCCTTAGCGCAGGCACCCACGGCGGGGCATTGTCACCACACATAACGCCACATACGGGCCGGTCATTATGGGTGACACCACAATGCGCGGCCACTTGATCTACAATCCCTTTTCGAGTCGGGCACAGTGGATTACCGCTGCCCCCGAAAGGAGACACCGGATGGTCTGCCGGCTCGATCGTCGCTGAGAAACAGAGACGTCCCCCCCGGTCGACCGGAGTCGATCATGATGCGCTCGACCGAGGCCGCCAGCGCCCCGCACCCGTGGCACGTGCGCATCCGGGATACCGTCACCGGACAGATCCTGGGCGCCGGAATGCTGGTGGGCACCCGGCATGTGCTGACCTGCGCCCATGTCGTCGGCCCCGACCGGGATCCGCCCGATACAGACGTCACCGTGGAATTCATCACCCGCCCCGAGGCGACGACCACGGGCCGGGTCGAGGACGACTGCTGGGTTCCCAGCAGGGAGAAAGGCGAGGGGGACGTCGCCCTGCTCAAACTGGCCGAGACCCAACCCGAGGGGTGCGGCGCCCCGCTTCACAGACGGGCGATTCTCCTGGGAGCCGAGGTATACGCGCAGGGATTCCCCAGCGGTCACGCGAACGGTTTGGGAGCCTTCATGAGACTCGCCGGCAACTGCGGCCCTCGCGGCGAATGGGTGCAGATGAACGACTGGAGTCCCGGCCGACCGGCCAGGGGATTCAGCGGCGCGGCCGTCCTCGACAGCGGCACCGGCCAGGTGGTGGGCATGGTGGTCAGCAGGCACGTCGGCGATCCGGCGGACATCGCCTACATGATCCCGGTCGAGACCATCGTGCGGTACCTGCCCCCGGTCGGCAGATGGGCACGCGGACACACCGCGGTCGACCGGGAGACCGCGCAGAAGTTCAACCCGCGGGTCCCGGACGTCGAATTCGGTCAGCAGGTGACCGACTGGCTCGCCGCGCCGAGCAACGTGCGCGTGATCACCACCGGCGGCCGTGACTCGGAACGGGCGGAGACGCTGCGCAGCGTCATCGTGTCGTCCGATCGGGAACAGCGCCCCTCCGACGAGGTGCTGGCGGCCGCGCCACCGGGGACCGTCTCCCCGGCCGCCGGCCTCGATCTGGCCGTCGACGCGTCGGGCAGGACGGTGGAGGAGGTCTCACAGCGCGTCCTCGACCGGCTCGGCATCCGGCCCGGCTCGCCCGGCGGCGCGACGGACCGGGTACGCGACGGTGTCCCGCCCATGACCATCGTCGTGTACGGCATCGACGACGCCGGCGACCCGATCTCCCTGGTCGATCGTCTCCTGCGGCCCCTCGCCGAACAGGGATCGCGCCTGTTCCTGGTGTTCCACCGTGACTCCTCCCCGGTCCTCGACCAGGCCCGGTCGCTGGAGTCGGAGGCGGCGACCGCCGAGCGCGAACGCGTCCGGCGGCTCCTCGGCGAACTGACGGCCAAGGTGGCCGAACTCGAGACCGCCGAGAAGAGGGCGGTGCGGCGCTGGCGGGAGATCGCCCCGCGCGTCGCCGGTGTGCCGGACCCGCCCGATCTCGCGGCCTCGTTCCGGCTGCGCCTGCTCCGTCCTCCGGACTCCGCGCCGGAGGACGGCTGGACCGTGGGCGAACTCCACGCTCTTCTGCGCCGTAGGGACCGCGCGTCAGCGCGGGTCGAGGAGTTCGGCCGGACGATCGAGGAGTCGCTGGCCCGCAGGAACGAACTGCGCAGACGAGCAGAGGTCGACAAGGCGGTGGCCGCCGGCGCGGGCCTGGCCGAGGACATCGCACTCGGCCGGCTCTACGACGAGGCGCACCGGCTGCTGTGGGACGAACGCCCGTGTGACCTGGGGAGAGCCGAGGCGGCGGTCAGACGCTACGAAGCGGCGATCAGGCACAGGCGCGCGAACAGATCCGGGGAGGCCGAGAAGTGAAGCCCTGCAAGCGCCCCGGCTGCGACGGAACCGTCGACGACACCGGCTACTGCGACACCTGCGGCCATGAGGACGCACCGGACTCGCACGCGGATCCGCAGTCCCCGCCACCGCCCGGCACGCCGGAGTCTCCGTTCGGACCGCGACGGCCCACCGGCGGGGAGAGCGCGCCCCGGGCGCACTCGGTGTCCGGCATGGCCGGCGGGCTGATCTCGCTGCCCGAGCTCCTGCCGGAAGATCCGCGGAGCCGCGTCGATCCGGACCCGAGACCACCCGCGCACGGGCGCCCCTGCGGGAGGAAGGGATGCGCCGGGACCATCGGAGGCAGCCACTTCGGGCAGCCGGCCCTGCTCGAGGGTTTCTGCCCGGCCTGCGGCACCCCGTACTCCTTCAGGCCGAAGCTGCGACCCGGTGAGATGGTCGGTCAGTACGAGGTGGTCGGCTGCCTGGCCCACGGCGGTCTCGGCTGGGTCTATCTCGCCAGGGACACCAACCTGGACGGCCTCTACGTCGCGCTCAAAGGACTGATCAACACCAACGACGAGGTCGCGGCCCAGCTGGCGGTACGTGAGCGGCGGTTCCTCACCGCCATCCATCACCCCAACATCGTCCGCATCTTCAACTTCGTCACCCACCCCGACCCGCGGACCGGTGAAGAGACCGGTTACATCGTGATGGAGTACGTCGGCGGGCAGTCGCTGCACAAGATCGCCGCCGGCGAGAACCTGCCCATCGAACAGGTGATCGTCTACGGCCTGCAGATTCTCTCGGCCTTCGAGTACCTGCATGATTTCACGGACACGGGCTCGGGCCGTCACGGCCTGCTCTACTGCGACATGAAGCCGGACAACGTCATCCACACCGGGAAGCAGATCAAGCTGATCGACCTCGGTGCGGTGCGCTGGATCGGGGACACCCACGCCCCGCTGGTCTACACCCACGGATTCCAGGTTCCCCGGGAGGAGATCGAGACGTACGGGCTGACCGTGCGATCCGACTTCCACACGGTGGGCCACACCCTGCGGGAACTGCTCCGCCTCGGCCCCGGGCAGGGCGCGGCCGGGAAAGACCCGGCGGACCTGGGCGTCGAATCGTTCAACCGTTTCCTGGACCGCGCGACCGGGCCCTTCGACAAGCGCTTCTCCTCCGCGGCGGAGATGTCGGAGCAACTGCGCGGCGTACTCCGGGAGATCCTCTCGCTGCGGGACGGGAACCCGCGCCCCGAACCCTCCGCGGTCTTCGCGCCGACCGCGGCGCTGCTCGACGCCGGGCTCGGAGCGGTGCCACCGCTGGAGCGCTGGACCGATCCGGCCGGTCGTACGCCCCGGCTGGATCCCGGCATGCCCACCCCGTCCGCGGTCGCCGTCCGGCTGCCGACACCGCAGGTGGATCCGGCCGACCCCGCGGCCGACTTCCTGGCGAACGTGAGCGCGGGCGACCCCAGCCGGCTCATCGACAAGCTCGGGACCGTCCAGGTGGAATCGGCCGAGGCGCAGTTCTTCATGTGCCGGGCCCACCTCGAACTGGCCAGGATCGATCTCGCCGAGCAGTGCCTGGCCAGGGCCGAGGAGTTCCTCGGCCGCTCCGCGTCGTACGACTGGCGGGTGGCCTGGCACCGCGGGCTTCTCGCGCTCGCGAACGGCCAGGTCGACCTCCCCGGAACCGAGGCCGGCGCCGTACACGAGTTCGACGCCGTCTACACGGCGCTGCCGGGCGAGGACGCGCCGAAGCTGGCGCTGGGTTTCTGCGCCGAACACCTCGGCCGGCCGGAGCAGGCCGAGCGCTACTACCAGGCGATATGGCGACGCGACCGCTCGCAGGCGAGCGCGGCCTTCGGGCTGGCGCGCATCCGGCTGGCCGCCGGGGACCGGGCCGGGGCGGCGAAGGTCCTCGATCAGGTGCCTCAGGTCTCCCGGCATTTCGACGCGGCCGGGATCGCCGCCGTCCGGATCTGCTCCGGCTGGCTTCCGGCCGGTCCCGCGGACAGCCGCCTGCCCGGCGCCGCGGACCTCGACCAGGTGATCGACCGGCTGGCGGCCCTCTACCTGGACGGCGGCGACCAGGACGGTGACGCCCGCGCCCGGCTCACGGCCGCCGTCCAGGAGGTGGTGCTGGGGTGGGTGCTGGCGACAGGGGGCGTGGAGGCCGCGTCCATAGCCGGGCGGAAACCCGGGCGTGGCGCGCCGATCCTGGCCGACCCGGCCGACGAGACGCACCAGCGCCTGCTCCTCGAGGCCTCCTTCCGCAGGCTCGCCCGGCAGGCGGGCAACGCCGACGACCATGACGTGCTGATCGATCTCGCCAACACGGTTCGCCCGAGAACGCTGCGATGAGGGAGAACAGAAACGGATGAGCACCCGCCCCGCTTTCACCCTCGAGGTGGGCCAGAACAAGTACCTCCCGGCCATGGCCGATGAGATGCACGCCATTCTCACGGTTCGCGCGGAAGGCCTCGACGGCTCCGGCCCCACGGTGGCCGAGGTCATCCTCATCGACTCCTCCGGTTCGATGGGCATGCCGAGCACGAAGATCGCCGCAGCGCGGCGGGCGAGCGTCGCGGCGATCGACACGCTGCGCGATGAGGCGTTCTTCGCCATCGTGGCCGGTACGCACGAGGCCACGATGGTGTATCCGGCACAGCCCCGGCTGGCCGTCGCGACCCCGGAGAGCAGGGCCGCGGCGAAGGCCGCCGTGCTGCGGCTCGCCGACTACGGGGGGACGGCGATGAGCACCTGGCTCAGCCGCGCCCGGGAGATCTTCGCCACCCGGCCGGCCATGATCAAACATGCGATCCTGCTGACCGACGGCCGGAACGAGAGCGAATCGAGAGCCCGGCTCGACGCCGAGCTCGACGTCTGCGAGGGGATTTTCTCCTGCGACGCCCGGGGCATCGGGGACGGCTGGGAATCCGACGAGCTGCTGCGCATCGTCACCAAACTGCGAGGTACGGCCGATGCCGTACGCGAGGACTTCGACCTGGTGGCCGACTTCCGGGAGATGACGCGATCCGCCATGCGGAAGGTCGTCCCCGATCTGCGTGTCAGGTTCCAGCTGCTGCCCGGCGCCGGCATCCGCTTCGTCAAGCAGGTCTTCCCGGTGGAAACGGACCTCACGGAGCACCTGCGGATCGGCGACCGGACGGCGGAGTTCGCCACGGGGCCCTTGGGTGAGGAAGACCGTGAATACCACGTCTGCTTCACCGTCGACCCGACCGGCCGCGCGAACGGCCGGGATCTGCGGCTGGCACGGGTGGATCTGGAGGTCGACGAGGTGGGGGCGCCCGAGGTCGAGGTGCCCGGCAAGGGGACCCCGATTCTCGTTCACTGGACCGACGACCCGGTCCTGTCGTCCCGGATCGACTCGAAGGTCGGTCACTACACCGAGCACGTGGAGCTCAGGGAGACGATCAACGCCGGCTGCCGGGCCTATGAATCCGGTGACCTCCAGGAGGCCGGACGGGCGTGGGGCCGCGCCGTCAAGCTCGCGACGGAGTTGCAGAACGAGAAGAACCTGGAGCGGTTGTCCCACCTCGTTCACATCGTCGACGCCGCCCGGGGAGAGGTGCGTCTCAAGCAGGCCATCGAACGCCGGGACCTGAAACTGCTGGAGCTCAGCTCGCGGTTCTCGACGGTGAGCCCCGGGGGGCACGCCCCGCGTCCCCGCCCGGGACCGGAGGAGAAACCGGTGGCCACGGGTCTCCGCTGCCCGAACTGCGACCGCATCACACTCTCCACCCACAGGCACTGCGAAGGATGTGGCACCAGGCTGGAGGATCGGTGAACTCGGCCCTTCCGTCCCGGCCTCCGGCGACGCCGCCCGTCCCGGCCGTGTCGCCGCCCGGACCATCCGGGGGCGCGGTGCCCAAGAGCACGACACGCAGAACCCTGGGCCGGCTGCGGGCCGGGCTGATGATCGCGACGGTCGCGCTGCTCGTCACCTCCGTCTGGCTGTTCCAGGGGGTGCATCAGACCGTGACCGCCGCGGGCTCCACGGCGGTGCCCGCGATCCTGGAGATCTCGAACGCCCAGCAGGCGCTGGCCGCCGCCGACCAGGCCGCTGTCGGCGCCTTCCCCGAGAGTTCGGGGACCGTCACGCTCCCGGCCGAACGGGAGTACAAGAAACAGATCCAGATCGCCGGCCTCAACCTGGCGCAGGCCGCCGAGGACAACGCGGCCGAGGAAGCCGACGGGCTGCAACTGGCCCAGGGACTGCTCGTGGTCTACACGGACCTGATCGAACAGGCTCAAGAGCACTACCAGCGGGACAACCGCGCCGTCGGCGCGACGTACCTGTGGTACGCCTCCCACCTCCTGCACGGGAAGGGCGGCATCCTCGAGGTGCTGGACGACTTCCGGGAACAGCAGCGGTCATGGCTGGAGCAGCGGTTCCCGTCCACCTGGATGATGCCGGTGGCCACGATCGGCTGGGCCGTCTCCCTCCTCGCGCTGCTGGTCCTGCTCGGCACGGCGCAGCTCTTCCTGCGGCGGCGCTTCCGCCGGACCCTGAACGTGTGGCTGCTGGCGGCCACCGTGCTCGTGGCCGGTCTGGCGCTGACGACCTGGCGGGCCCAGGTTTCCAAGAGCCAACTCGACGACGCCCAGCGGACGGTGTGGTCGGTGGTCGCGGACAGGCAGGCCCAGGCGGACGCGGAACGCCGGTCCGGCAACGAGCGGCTGACGCGGCTGTTGTCGTCCGAGTGCGGCGCGGGCCTTCTCCGGTGCGGCCCTACCGTCCGGCAGGCGCTCGACGCTCCGCGGGGCGGCGGCGGAGCCGTACCCGACCCGCCCGAGGTGGCCGAGAGCAGCAGGCTGGCCGGCAGTCAGATGACGGAGGCGGCGGAGTACTCCGGCCTGGCGTTCCTGATCCCGCTCCTGTCCGTCGTCATCGGCGCGCTGATCTGGGGCGGTATCCATCCGCGCATCAACGAATACAGGTACCAGCCACGATGACACGACCGAGATTGCGCACGATCACCGCCGGCCTCGTCGGCCTGTCGGTACTCGCCGTCGCCGGGTGCACGCCGCTGACCGGGAACCGGACCGTGTCCGTGCTGGCGACCTGGACCGGGACCGAGGCCGACGACTTCGAGAAGGTGCTCGACGCCTTCAGCGAGAAGACCGGCATCCGGTACGAGTACACCGGGACGCGTGCGCTGGACGAGACCCTGCAGTCCAATCTGCGGCGAGGGACCCCTCCGCACGTCGCGATCCTGTCGAGCACCGGCGACCTGGCGCGATACGCGCGCAGCGGTGACCTCGTCCCGCTGGGCAGGGTGCTCTCCTCGGCGCGGCAGGACGAGTACAAACGCTCATGGCTGCTGCCGCTGAAGGGTGAGATCTACACCGTTCCCATCAAGGTCAATCTCAAGAGCATCATCTGGTACAACCCGTCGCGGTTGCCCGGGCCGACGCCCCGGAGCTGGGAGGAGCTTCTCACTCGCAGCCGCACGATCGCCGACCGGCGGCAAACCCCCTGGTGCATGGGGATGCGCGACACGTACTCGTCCGGCTGGCCGGGAACGGACTGGATCGAGGACATCCTGCTGCACCAGGCCGGTCCCGAGACGTATCGGCAGTGGGCCGCGGGCACGCTGAAGTGGACCTCCCCCGAGGTGGAGAACGCGTGGAAGACCTGGGGAGAGATCGTGGCCACGCCGGGCTTCGTCCACGAAGGCCCGATGGCCGCGTTGCTGACCGACTTCGGCGACGCGGGCCGGGCGATGTTCGCCGATCCGCCCGGCTGTTTCCTGGAACACCAGGCCTCGTTCATCACCGGCGTCTACCGGGCGGAGGGCGGCGCCGGCGGGGCGCCCGAGGCGGGCAGGAAGCTTCCCGAGCCGGAGAAGGACTTCGACTTCTTCCCGTTCCCGTCGTTCGATCGGAACGGCGGCGATCCGGCCGGCCAGCCGGTGGTGGCCTCCGCCGACCTCGCCGGGATGTTCAACGACACGCCCGAGGCCCGGGAACTGATCGAATTCCTGGCGAGCGAGGAGGCGCAACGGAACTGGCCCGGCAGACGAGGCGGCGGCGCCTTCTCGGTGAACCGGAAGGTACCGCCCGACGCCCATCACCCTGACGACCGCATCGGACGGCGCATCGCCGAAGCCCTGGGCTCGGCGGACGCGGTGTGCCTGGACGCGTCGGACCTGATGGCTCCCGCCCTGCGCGACGCGTTCAACGGCGCCGTCCTGGAGTATCTGCACGACCCGAAGCGGCTCCGTCCCCTGCTCGCGGAGCTGGACAAGGTTCGGACGCAGTCGAATCCGACCGAGCAGGAGCAGAAAGAACTACACGACCTCTCGTGCACCGGATGATGTCCACCGATCAGAACGGAGTAGCCGCATGACGGAATGGGTGCGTTTCGAACTCGCCGACGAGGAGGGATCGATCCTCGTCGAAATGGACCCGGAGCCGGGCCTGGAGCGTCTTTCCCGCAGGGGAGACGGTTTCACCCAGGCGAAAATATCGTTCGAAAGCGCCCTGGCCAACGTGCGTGACGCCGCGTCGAGCGCCCTGCAGCAGTTTCGGACGATGGCCGCCCCGCCGGACGAGGTCGAGATCCAGTTCGGCATCAAGCTGAGCGCGTCGGCCGGAGCCGTGATCGCCAAGACCGGGACCGAAGGGCACTTCGACGTGAAGATCAAGTGGCAGCGGGAGACCCGGCTCAGGGTCCGCTCGGAACCCGAGACCGGTGAGCGCTGACCGGCCTTCAGGCCAGGGTGAAGCGGACTCTCCCGCGTAGCGGGGCGGGAAACGCCGATCCGCCGTCAAGGAGCGGCGCTGATCACCGCCTGGAGCCTCCGGGCTTCCCGTACCGGCCTGCCGGCCCCACCGCGGCCTGCCACCGCGGCGAGCGCGGGGATGTCGGCGCGCGCCCCGGTGAGCGTGGCCGCCTTCACCGCGACCGCGAGCAGGTCCCCCAGTCCGGCTCCGGGTTTCTCGCCGGTGCCGGGAAGCAGCGGCGGCAGAGCCTCGGCGAGGACCGGCCACACCTCGGCATGCGCCCCGGCCATCACCGCCTCGTCCAGGGCGGTGGTGATCCGGTTGAGCCTGACCAGGCCGGCGTCGAGCAGCGGCGGCCGTTCCTCCGGATCCGCTGTGAAAGCGCATTCCAGGCTGTTCCCGCCCCGGCCGGGGCAGACATCATCGGACCATGAGAACAGCGATGATCACGACCGCACTCTGCGCGCTGCTCGTCACCCTCGTCGGCGCGCCCGCCCGCGCGGCCACCCTGCCCGAAACGTTCGCGCTGCCCGACGGCTTCCAGCCGGAGGGGATAGCGATCGGCCCCGGCCCCTACGCCTACTTCGGGTCGCGGGCCACCGGCTCCGTCTACCGGGCCGACCTGCGCACCGGCAAGGGAAAGATCTTCAGCCGGGGGCCCGGCACCCCGTCGCTCGGACTCAAGACCGACGGCCGCGGCCGGTTGTTCGTCGCCGGAGGCACCGGCGGCGACGCCCGGGTCATCGACACCCGCACCGGGACGGTCATCACGTCCTACACCTTGGCCACCTCGTCCACGTTCGTCAACGACGTGGTCCTGACCGGTGGCGCCGCCTGGTTCACCGACTCCACCAGTCCCGTCCTGTACAAGCTTCCGCTCGGCCGTGACGGCGCGCTGCCCGGCGCGGCCGTCACGGTGCCGCTCACCGGTGCCATCCAGTACGGCACGGGCATCAACGCCAACGGCATCGCGCCGAGCCCCGACCGCAGGTCCCTGCTCATCGTGCAGTCCAACACCGGCAAGCTGTTCGAGGTCGACCCGGCCACCGGCGCCACCACGGAGGTCGACCTGGGCGGCGAGACCCTCGCCAACGGCGACGGGCTCCTGCTGTCCGGCCGCACCCTGTATGTCGTGCAGAACCGGTTGAACACCGTGGCCGTGATCCACCTGAGCCGCGACGGCTCCAGCGGCCGGGTCGTACGGCGGCTCGCCGACGGCCGCTTCGACGTGCCCACCACGATCGCGGCCTTCGGTGACCGTCTCTACCTTCCCAACGCCCGCTTCACCACCCCGCCCACCCCCGACACCCCGTACAACGTGGTCGCCGTCCGCACCGGCCGCTGACCGCCTGCCTGAATCCGCCCCGGGCCCGCGCGGAGCGGCCGCGGCGCCGGTGTCCCACCGCCGCGGCCGCTCACCGGGCCGGCCCTGTCGCCCGGTGGTGCCCTGTCAGGTGGCCGGGGCCTGTCCTCACAGTGATCCGGGTCGTACGGGATCACCCCCCGGGCGATCCGCCGGCATGGGCTGTCAGGCCCCGGGGCAGTTCATGAAAGTTTCATCGTGTGCCCGGCAGGGCATGCGGTTCGTCTTCCCGCTTCCGCCCTTCTGAGCTCGGTGAACGCCCGGTTTCCGGCTACGGGGCCGCCTTTGCCGCCTCTGCCGGTCCGTGGGGGCTTCAGGTCGGCGGTCCTGTGTGGTTGACTCGCCCCAACATGCGGAAAGCGCTTACCAGCCCGGAAAGCACTTCTCCCGCATGTCGGTAAGCGCTTACCTGCGTGGACGAAGAGTAAAGCTCTCGGACACACGCATGATGCCGCCGGACCGTGCGACAGCGCAGGCTCCGCGGACACCGCCCCTCGATCGACGCGTGCCCCCGGAGCGCTGTCACGGACGTGCGCCGGCAGCGCGGCCCGGAAACACACATCCCCGACTGGAGCTGGACATGGGAAGACACACAAGCCCCGCCAGGAGGTGGGCGATCACGCTGGCCGCCGGCCTCATGACGACGGGCGGGCTGGTGACCGTGCTCGCCTCACCCGCCACGGCGGCCCCCTCCAACGGCAACTACACGCTGGCCAACGGCGGCAGCGGGCTCTGCGCGACCGTACCCGGGCAGAGCACCGGTGACGGCGTGCAGCTCACGCAGACCACCTGCGCCGACGCTACGGGACAGATCCTCACGATCACCGCGGTGAGCGGGGGCTACCAGCTGAAGGCGGCGCACAGCGGCAAGTGCCTCGGGGTCCGCGACGCCTCCACCAGCGCCGGCAAGCCGGTCCAGCAGGAGACCTGCACCGGTGCCGCCTCGCAGACCTGGGAGCTCACCGCCTCCGGGTCCGGCTACCGGGTGGTCAACGCCAACGGCGGCAAGTGCCTCAACGTCAAGGACAACTCCACCGCGTCCAACGCCCTGCTCCAGCAGAACTCCTGCGACTCGGCGGCCACCAAGCAGTGGACGCTGCGGTCCGCCGGCAGCGGCGGCGGCCCCTCCCCCAGCCCGAGCGCCACGCCCACCGTGACCCCGACCAGCGGCGGCGGCGACGGCAGCGGCTCCTGGCCCGGCGACACCGGCAGCGTGCACCAGACGTCGACCCGGAACGTCGGGACGTTCTTCGACGGCGGCATGAAGCGCTACTACGGCATCGGCGACGGCGGCCAGGGCGAGGGCCAGGACCCGATGTTCGTCGTGGCCAACGGCGGCACGATCCAGAACGTCATCATCGACGCCCCGGCCGGTGACGGCATCCACTGCGAAGGCTCCTGCACCATCCGCAACGTGTGGTGGAACGACGTCGGTGAGGACGCCGCGACGTTCAAGAGCTCCAGCTCCTCGGCGACCTACCTGGTGGACGGCGGCGGCGCCAAGTCCGGCTCGGACAAGGTCTTCCAGCACAACGGCGCCGGCACGGTGACCATCAAGAACTTCCAGGTACACAGTTCCGGCAAGCTGTATCGCGCCTGCGGCAACTGCTCCAGCTCCTACCAGCGGCACGTGGTGATGGACGGCGTCACCGCCCGCTCCACCAAGGTGCTGGCGGGGATCAACACCAACTGGGGCGACACCGCGCGCTTCAGCAGGATCACCGTCTACGGCAGCGCCACCGTCTGCGAGAAGTACAAGGGTGTGCCCAAGGGACAGGAGCCGACCAAGATCGGCTCCGGAGCCGACGGGGTCCACTGCATCTACTCCCCGTCCGACGTCACCTACAAGTGATCCCGACCCGATGGACCCGGTACGGTCCGGCCCCGCTGCGGGGCCGGACCGTACCGCTGCCGGAGATCTTCGTGACCCGGCACCCACGGTGTTCGCGCCCCGGGGGGCCGGTCCGGCCGCGGCCCGGCGTCAGGCCGGCTGCCCCTCGGGCGCGGCCTGGGCGGACTTCTCCAGGCGGGCCGTGATGACGGTGGTCGCGATCGGGTGGTACCTGCCGCGGTTGCGGGCGAAGCACTCCTCGGCCGGCCCCCGCGTCGCGGGATCGTCGGCGAGCGCGTCGTAGAGCGGCTTGAGGAACTTCAGCCGCCCCACCCTGCCCAGCAGGTCGATCGCGGCCGGTACGGCGGGCGCGTACCCGGAGCGGAGTGCCACGAGCAGCCACAGCCGCAGAATCTCCTGGTTGGCGCTCGCGGTCAGGGCGAACCGGGCGTCGAGCTCCTCCATCAGCTCCGCCGGCAGCGGCGCCCGCAGCCCGGCCAGGTACGCCTGCCACTCGTCGGCGCTCCACCGGCCGGCGGTCTCCTCGTCCGGCGCGGCCTGGCCGATCGCACGCACCGCGTCCAGCAGCGGGGAGACGATCGCCGGCGCGTCGTCGGGAAGTCCGGTGCCGAACAGCCACTCGTCGTAGTCCACGGCGTCGGACAGCTCGGCCCGGGCGTGGGCCACGACCTCCTCGCCGGTGAGCGACCGGAACCGGAAGGTGTCCAGGTAGTCGCGCAGGAACCGGCCGAACCGGTCGGCGCCGACGCTCTCGGCGATGGCGCGCAGGAACAGGTAGCCCTTCTCCAGGGCGACGTACGACGAGGCGACGTCAGGGTTCACCCCGTTCAGGCGCAGGCGCAGGCGGGTCAGCTCGGGCCGGTCGGCGAGGTAGCGCAGGTCCGCCTCCAGGTCGCTGCGGCCCACCGCGGCCTGGAGTTCGGTCAGGTCCCGGCCGACCATCCGGGAGGTGATCTCACGCTCGGCGTAGATCGTGAAGCCCTCGTTGACCCAGAAGTGGTCGAGGGACGCGGCGGTCACCAGGTTGCCGGTCCAGGCGTGCGCGATCTCGTGCGCGAGGAGGCCGACCAGAGAGCGGTCGCCGGTGATCAGCGTGGGGGTGAGGAAGATGAGCTGGGGGTTCTCCATACCGCCGTACGGATAGCTGGGCGGCAGCACGAGCAGGTCGACGCGGTCCCAGGCGTAGGGGCCCAGGATCTCCTCGGCGGTGGCCACCATCCGCTCGACCTCGGCGAACTCCCAGGCGGCGGCCTCCAGCACGGACGGTTCCGCCCAGACGATGCTGCGCGGCCCGATCTCCTTGCCGTCGAGCCGCCCGACGGCGAGCGCGAGGAGGTAGGAGGGCATGGTCTGGTCCTGGCGGAAGCCGTACACGCCTTCGTCGCCGGAGGTGGAGACGGAGGTGGAGGTGGCGGACATGAGCGCGGTCAGCTCGGCCGGGACGCGCAGCGTGGCCTCGTACGAGAAGCGCACGGCGGGGGTGTCCTGGATGGGCACCATGGAGCGGGCGTGGATGGTCTGGCACTGGCTGTAGAGGAAGGGGTGGGTGCCGTCGGCCGTCTGCTCGGGCACGCACCACTGGAGCGCGGTCGAGCCCGGTGAGGTGCGGTACGCGATGCGGACGGTCCCGGCGCCGTCGGGCAGCTCGATCCGGAGCCGGGACCCCATGACGGGGTCGGGGTCGGCGAGCTCCCAGGCGACCTCGGCGCCCCCGGCGGTCACCGAGGTGATCTCCAGGTCGCGGGTGTCCAGGTCGATCGGGCCGGGCCGGGCTCCGGCCAGGCGCAGCTCGGCCACGGCGTCCAGCACCCGGGAGGTGAAGTCCGCCCGGACGTCCCACCTCAGGTGCTCGACGGTGGGCTGGGTGTCGTCGCGGTAGGAATGCGGGTCGGGCAGTGCCACGGGGTCTCCTTCGATCAGCCGGCGAGGTGGTCGCCCGGCGCCGGCAGTCTCGGCACCGCGTCGACCAGCTCGCGCGTGTAGGGGTGGCGCGGTGAGCCGACCAGCGCGTCGGCCGGGCCCGTCTCGACCACCCGGCCGAGGTTGAGCACGGCGACGTCGTCGCTGACGTAGCGCACCACCGCGAGATTGTGCGAGATGAAGAGCATCGACAGGCCGAGCTCCCGCCGGATGTCGCGCAGCAGGTTGAGCACCGCGGCCTGGACGGAGGCGTCGAGCGCCGAGGTGATCTCGTCGGCCACGAGCATCTCGGGGCGCGCGGCGAGCGCCCGGGCGATGGCGACCCGCTGCCGCATGCCACCGGACAGGTCGCCCGGGTGCCTCCCGGCGACCTGGGCGGGCAGGCGTACCAGGTCGAGGAGGCGGGCGGCCTCCGCGGCGCGGTCGCGGCGGGCGAGCGGGGTGTGGACGGCCAGGACCTCCTCGATGGACTCGCCCACGGCCATCCGGGGGTTCAGCGAGGCGTAGGGATCCTGGAAGACCATCTGGACGCGCCGGTCGGCGGCGCCCCGCACCTCGACGCCGTCCAGGCGGATCGAGCCCGCGGCCGGCCGGACCAGGCCGGCCACGGCACGCGCGACGGTCGACTTGCCCGATCCGGACTCACCGACCAGACCGAGGACACCTCCGTCGGGGACGTCCAGGTCGATGCCGTGCAGGACGGTGACCGCGGACCTGCCGCGCCCGTAGCGCACGGTCAGCCCGCGGATCTCAAGCGTTCCCATGGACCGTCTCCTTGTGCGCGCGGGGGCAGGCGAGCCTCCGGCCCCCGTCCAGTGTGAGGAGCGGCGGATCGTCGTCCTCGCACTCGGGCGCGGCGAGTCCGCAGCGCGGCGCGAACGCGCATCCGGCGCCGAACTCCGCCGGGGTGGGGGGCCGCCCGGGGATGGTGGTGAGCGGCAGCGACCTGTCGGTGTCCAGGTCGGGCAGCGCGCCGAGCAGGGCCCGCGTGTACGGGTGCGCCGCCCGGGGCAGGGCGGCGACGTCTATCTCCTCCACGATCCGCCCGGAGTACATGACCAGGAGCCGGGTGCACAGACCGGCGAGCAGCGCGATGTCGTGCGAGACCACGATGGCCGCGGTGCCGTGCTCGCGGGACGCCTCGGCGATGAGCCGCAGCACGTGCCGCTGCACGGTGACGTCGAGGGCCGTGGTCGGCTCGTCGGCGATGATCAGTTTCGGCCGTTCCATCTGCGCCATCGCGATGAGCGCGCGCTGGCGCATGCCGCCGGAGTACTCGTGCGGGAACTGCGCGGCCCGCCGTTCGGGATCGGCGATGCGCACGCCCGCCAGCCGTTCGACGGCGAGCCGCCACGCGGACGCTCTCGGCGTCCCGCTGTGGTGCTCGACGACCTCGGCGAGTTGCCTGCCCACCCTGAGCGCGGGGTTGAGCGAGGTCATCGGGTCCTGCGGGACGAATCCGAGCCGCGTGCCGAGCAGGCCGCGCAGTTCCGCCTCGGTCCGGCCGCGCAGGTCGTGCCCGTCGAAGGTGAGCCGGTCCGCGTGGACGGCGGCGGAGGCGGGGAGCAGCCCGGCGACGGCGAGCGCCGTCACGCTCTTGCCGCTGCCGGATTCGCCGACGATGCCGACGATCTCGCCGGGCCGCACCCGGAAGGTGACCTCGCGCACCGGGGTCACGCCGCCGGGGAACGTCACCCGGAGCCCCGCGACGTCGAGCAGGACGTCGTCGTCCCGCTCCTCCGCCGCGAGCGGCGCGGGGCGCTCCCGTACGGCGCGGCGGGGCGCGGTGGACCCGGCGTCGCCGCGGACGGCCTTGGCGAGGGTCTCGCCCAGCATGCTGAAGGCCACTCCGGCCAGGACGATCATCACGGCGGGGGCGAGTGCGGCGGTGGGCGTGGTGTAGATGGCGCTGAGCCCCTCCCCCAGCATGCGGCCCCAGTCGTAGTCGGGCGCCTTCACGCCGATGCCGAGGAAGCTCAGGCTGGACAGCGCCAGCAGCCCTCCGCCGACGGAGATCGTGGTGTTGAGGATCAGCGGCTCGGCGATGTTGGGCAGGACGTAGCGCAGGAGCTGGCGGTGGCGGGGTATGCCCAGCACCTTGGCGGCGGCCAGGTACTCCGAGCCGCCGACCGAGGCCGACAGGGTCTGCGCCAGGCGGGCGAACGACGGGACCATGGTCAGCGCGAGCGCGATCACGGAGGCCGTGGTCCCGGTGCCCAGCATGATCGCGACGAACATGGCGAGCAGCAGGACGGGGAACGCGAGCCACACGTCGATGACGGCGGCGAACCAGCGGCGCACCCTGGGCCCGAACGCGGTGGGCAGGACGCCCAGCGCGGTGCCGGCCACCGCCCCGGCCAGCGTGGCGACGAGCGCCATGGCCAGCGAGAGCCGGGTGGCGACGAGCGCGCGGGCGAGGATGTCACGCCCGAGGTTGTCGGTGCCCAGGGGGTGCCCGGGGCCCGGCCCCTGGTTCATCGCGCCCGGGTCGACGAGGTCGGCCCGCTCCCCCCACAGCGGTGGCGCGACCACGGCGAGGACGACGAAGGCCGCCACCAGGATCAGGCTCGCCACACCGAGCGGACCGGTCAGCGCGGCGCGCCGCGAGCGGTTGCTCATGCCGCCTCCTCCCTCAGGGTCGTACGACGGTCGAGCAGGCCGAGGAGGACGTCCACGATGAGGTTGGCCACCAGGACGACGACCGCGTAGACCAGCGTGATCCCCTGGACGAGGCCGTAGTCCTGCAGCTCGATGGACTGGACGATCACCGAGCCCAGGCCGGGCCAGTTGAAGACCTTCTCGACCAGGACGCTGCTCACGATGAGGCCGGTAACCATGGTCCCGCCGAGGGTGAGCACGGCCGTGAGCGTGTTGGGCAGGACGTGCCGGAAGTAGATCAGGCGCGGGGACAGCCGTTTGCCTCTGGCGGTGCGCACGTAGTCGGCGCCGAGAGCGCGCAGTGACTCGGCCCTGGCGATGCGGGTGAGCACCGCCAGCGGCACGATGGCGAGCGAGAGGACCGGCAGCACGTATGAGCTCGGCCCGGTGATCCCCGCGACGGGGAAGACGGGCCAGGTCACCGCGAAGAGGAAGACCAGGCCGACGGCGAGCAGATACTCGGGGATCGCGTGGAAGAAGCTGGTCACCGCGGTGTAGCCGAGTTCGAGCCCGCGCCGCCTGCCGTCCCGGGTGAGCACCGCGACCAGCAGGCCGGTGGGCACCGCGAGCAGCAGGACCAGGCCGAGGGAGAGCGCGGCGAGCTGGACGGTGCCCGGCAGCCGGGTGGCGACCACCTCGGCGACGCTCTGGCCGTTCACGAAGGAATGGCCGAGGTCGCCGGTGAGCAGGCCGCGGATGTACGCCGCGTACTGCGTGAGCAGCGGCTGGTCCAGGCCGAGCGCGGCCCGCCTGGCCGCGACCAGTTCCTCGGGCGCGGTCGGCCCGAGCGCCGTGCGGATCGGGTCGCCCGGGGTCAGGTGGACCATGGCAAAGGAGATCGTCACGACGACGAGGACCGCGACGAGCAGGCGCGCCAGCCTCCGCGCGAGGAAGGCCGCCGCGCCCGCGGGAACTCGCTTGACCTTCAAAGGTCTCAGCCCTTCAGCATCCGGATGCTGGTCGGCACGATCAGGCCCTTCGCCATGCGGAACTCGGCGCCCTTGCCGAAGTAGGAGTTGGTGTTCACGACGACGGGCACCAGGTCGGCCTCCTTGAACAGGGCGCGCTCGGCGTCGATCCAGTCGCCGCAGCTCGCGTCGCCCTCCTTGCTCTGGGCCGCGGTGGACAGGCGCCGGTACTCGGCGTTGTCGGTGCCGGAGAAGTTCCCGCCGTTCGGCGGGGTCGGCCCGGACAGGATGCCGGTCCACATCGAGGGCAGTTCGGTGTCGATGGGCGTCCAGGAGACATCGAAGTCCCTGGTCTTGAACAGCACGTCGGTCACCTGGGCTCCGGCCGCCGGCTTGGGGGTGACCTCGACGCCGACGGCCTTCCACTGCTGGGCGAGCAGTTCGACCGCGGACGCCAGCGAGGCGCCGTCCCTGGTGGGGTAGAGAAGGGAGACGGTCAGCCGCTTGCCGTCCTTCTCCCGCACGCCGTCGGCGCCGGGCTTCCAGCCGAGCGCGTCGAGCGCGGCCTTGGCGCCCTCCACGTCGTGGGCGGGGACCACGTCGTCGACCGGGCGTCCGGTGCAGGGCGGCGGGTCGGAGGTGACCAGGGTGGTCAGCGGCCGGCCGAGCCCGGCGGAGCTGACCTTGCCGAGGGCGGAACGGTCCATCGCCATCGCCAGAGCCTTGCGGACACCGGCGTCGGCGCCCGGCCTGCCCTCGGTGTGGTTGAAGAAGACCAGGCCGGGCCGGGTCGGGATGTCCACGGTCGTCACGCCGGGGATGGCCGCCACGCGGGTCCGGTCGGGGCCGTTGACGTTGGCGATGGTGAGCTGGCCGGACATCAGCATGTTGGCGGCCGTGGTCTGGCTGGGCACGACCTGGAGCACGACCTTGGCGGGCAGGCCCTCGGCCTTCGCGGTCGCGCCGTCCGGTCCCCAGGCGTAGTCCTGGCGGAGTTCGAGGGTGTAGCTCTGGCCCGGCTTGACCTCGGTCAGCTTGTAGGGGCCGGTTCCTTCGGCGGTGGCGGTGACCGCCTTGGGGTCCTTCAGCGCCTTGGCGCAGGCGATCGGCATCAGGCCGACCATCCGGGCGAGGAAGCTGGCGGGCTCCTTCGAGGTGATCGTGACGGTGCCCGCGGCGTCGTCGTGCTCGACCCGCACGCCGGCCGGAACGTACGCGCCGATGAACGGCGAGCCGTTCTCGGTGTCGGCGACGAAGCGGAAGTTGTCGGCGACCGTCCCGGCGGTCAGCTCGGTGCCGTCCGCGCAGGTGACGCCCTTCCTGAGGGTGAACGTCGCCTCGGTGGGGGTGGACTCCCACTTCTCCGCGAGCTGGGGGACGAGCTTGCCGTCACCGGTCATCCCGATGAGCTGGTCGTAGGTGAAAGCGTTCACCGTCGCGGCCTCGCCGGTGGCGTTGAGCAGCGGGTGCAGGCTGCCGGGGTCCGCCGGGATCGCCATGGTCAGGGTGGCCCCGGTGGCGTAACCGCCGCCGCCCGAAGCGGTTCCCGCGGTGGAACCCGCGGAACCGCCGCACGCGGTCAGGGTCAGCACGCTCAGTGCCAGGAGGGCAGCCGTGCCATGGGTCCTCTTCACACGTGTCTCCTCACAGCGTCTGTCCCGCTCGGGCCGGGACGCCTCCGCGGCGGGTCCCGCCGGGGATTTCACGACGGGGACCCGCGCAGCCCGACCGGATGGGGGATCGAGAGGGATCAGATGGCCCCGCTTCAGGCGAGACCGTTTAATTGATTAGTATGATTCCCTAGATTTAACCGGGTGTCCATAGTTAAGGACGGTGCGCGTGTTAAATACAGCACTGCCCTTTGTTGCGTCCCGGTGTCAGCCGCGCAGCGCCCGGCGCAGCGCGGCTCGCATCTCCTCGACCTGCCGTACGGAGACGGCGGCCGCGCGGATGACGTAGGAGCCGTGGAACGTCCCCGCGTACTGGTGGATCTCCACCGGCACCCCGGCCTGGAGCAGCTTCAGGGCGTACAGCAGGCCCTCGTCGCGGAGCGGGTCGTGCTCCGCCGTCTGGACGTACGCCGGGGGCAGCCCGGCGAGGTCCTCCGTGCGGGCCCGCGCGGGAGCGGCGTAGATCGGCACGTCGGGGCCGCGGTCCTCACCGAGGTAGTACCTCCAGCTGATCTCCGCCAGCGGCTTGTTCCACATCGGGGTGTCGACCGACGCCAGCATGGACGGGGTGTCCAGCCGGTCGTCCAGCTCGGGGATGAGCAGGAGCTGGAAGCAGATCGCGGGGCCGCCCCGGTCGCGTGCCAGCAGGCAGAGCGCGGCGGACAGGCCGCCGCCCGCGCTGCTGCCCGAGACCGCGATGCGCGTGGCGTCGATGCCGAGCTCCTCGGCGTTGCCTGCGGCCCACACCAGCGCGGCGTAGCAGTCCTCCAGGCCGGCGGGGTACGGGTTCTCGGGGGCGAGCCGGTAGTCCACGGAGATGACGACCGCGTCGGCGGCCAGCGCGAACCCGGCCGCGTCGGCGTGTTCGGCCTCCACGCTGCCGACCACGAAGCCGCCCGAGTGGAAGTAGAGGGCGGCGGGCAGCGGGCCCTCGACCCCGATCGGCGTGTAGATCCTCACCGGGACGTCCGGGCCGCCGTCGGGACCCGGGATGAGCCGGTCCTCGACCTTCAGCCGGTCGATGCCCTCGACCTCGACCTTCTTCGCCCGGACGGACGCCGTCACGTGGGCGCGCGCCGCCGCCGGGTCGGAGAAGTCCGCCTTCGGGACGCCGGCCAACGCGGCCACCAGCTCGGGATCCATATTTTATCTCCTCATTTGTGGACGAATAGCTATATCAGGCGCCGAACCGGGGCACATGGGTCTCCCCCATGGCAACGTGCACGATCTTCGGCTCGGTGTAGAGGTCGATGCTGTGCCGCCCGCCCTCGCGGCCCACACCGCTGGCCTTGACTCCGCCGAAGGGCGTACGCAGGTCGCGGACGTTGTGCGAGTTGAGCCAGAGCATCCCCGACTCCACCGCGTCGGCGACCCGGTGGCCCCGCTTGAGATCGCCGGTCCACACGTAACCGGCCAGGCCGTACCGGGTGGCGTTGGCCAGCGCGATCGCCTCCTCCTCCGTGTCGAAGGGGGTGACGCAGACGACCGGGCCGAAGATCTCCTCGGTGAAGATCCGCATCCGCGGGGTAACGTCGGCGAAGACGGTCGGCCGCAGGAAGTTGCCGCCGGCCAGCTCGGCGGGGACCGTTCCCCCGGCCACCAGGCGGGCGCCCTCCTGCGTGCCGATCCGCACGTAGTCCAGCACCCGGGCGTGGTGCTCGGGGTGGATCAGCGCGCCCACCTCGGTCGCGGGGTCGCCGGGCGGGCCGACCCGCACGTTGTCCGCGCGCCCGGCCAGCCGGGCGGTGAACTCCTCGTACACGGACCGCTCGACGAGGATCCGCGACCCGGCCGTGCACCGCTCGCCGTTGAGCGAGAAGATCCCGAAGACCGCGGAGTCGAGGGCGGCCTCCAGGTCGGCGTCCGCGAACACCAGCACGGGGGACTTGCCGCCGAGCTCCATGGACAGGGTCTTGAGATGCTCGGCCGCGCTCCTCATGATGATCTTGCCGGTGGTGGTCTCACCGGTGAACGAGATGACGGGCACGTCCGGGTGCTCCACCAGCGCCGCCCCGGCCTCCTCGCCGAGGCCGTGCACGATGTTGAACACCCCGGCGGGGACGCCCGCCTCCTCCATGATCTCGGGGAGCACCGAGGCGCTGAGCGGCGACCACTCCGCGGGCTTCAGCACCACCGTGCACCCCGACGCCAGCGCGGGCGCCAGCTTCCAGGTCTCCAGCATGAACGGCGTGTTCCACGGGGTGATCAGGCCCGCCACGCCGATCGGCTTGCGCGTCACGTAGTTGAGCTGGCTGCCCGGCACGCTGTACGCCTCGTCGCCGGAGGCGACGATCACGTCGGCGAAGAACCGGAAGTTCTCCGCGGCGCGGGCCGCCTGCCCGCGCGCCTGGGTGATCGGCAGACCGGTGTCGTGCGCCTCCATCTCGGCGATCACGGCCCCGCGCGCCTCGATGGCGTCGGCGATCCGGTTCAGGACCCCGGCCCGTTCGCGGGCCCGCGCCGACGGCCACGGCCCGTGCTCGTACGCCTCCCGGGCGGCGGCCACCGCGCGGGCGACGTCGGCGGCCTTGCCCGCCGCGACCCTGGTGTACGGCGTGTTGCGCACCGGTTCGAGCACGTCGACGGCGGCGCCGTCCAGGCTCGGCACCCGGCGTCCGCCGATGTAGTGCTCGATCAGTTCCGGGTGGTCGGTCATCGGTGGTACAGCTCCTTAGCGAGCAGGTCGCTCCCCTGCGCGAGGAAAGCGTCGATCTTGGCCAGGCCCGCCGCCGTGGGCGTGACGAGAGGCGGGCGCACGTGGCCGGACGGGATGAGGCCCCGCTTTTCGAGCACCGCCTTGGCCGGTGCCGGGTTGGTCTCCACGAACAGCAGGTCGACCAGGGGGTGCAGGGCGTAGTGCAGGTCGAGGGCGGTCTCGGTGTCCCCGGCCGTCCACGCCTCGTACATGCGGGCGACGGCGCGCGGCGCGATGTTGGCGACCGCGCTGACGAACCCGGCACCGCCGAGCGCGAGCAGCGGCAGGCAGAGCAGCTCGATGCCCGACCACATCAGGAAGTCGCGCCCGCACTTCTGGAGCACCCGCGAGAAGTGCTCGAAGTCCTTGGTGGTCTCCTTGATGCCGACGACGTTGTCGTTGTCGCGGCGGATCCGCGCCACGGTGTCCGGGTCGATGTCGACCGCCGTCCTGGACGGCACGTTGTAGATCACGATCGGCAGGTCGGGGAACTCCCGGGCCACGGTGGTGTACCAGACGTACAGCGCCTCCTGGGTGGGGCGGGCGTAGTACGGCGTGATCACCAGGGCCGCGTCGGCGCCGAGATCGCGGGCGGCCGCGGTGATGCGGAGGGTCTCCTCCAGCTTCGCCGACCCCGTGCCCGGCAGGAACGGCACCCGGTCGGCCACGACCTCGGCGGCGGCCTCCATCGCGGCGATCCGCTCCTCGGCGCTCTGCGCGCCGGGCTCTCCGGTCGAGCCGCCCAGGGAAACGCCGTGCGAGCCGGATTCCAGCTGCCAGCGCACCAGGCCGCGCAGCGCGTCGAGGTCCACGTCGCCGCCGGCGGTGAACGGGGTGACCACGGGGGCGACGGAGCCCCGGATGGAAGCGGGGTCTGATCGGAACTTCACGTCATCTCTTCTCACGAAATAAGGGGAAACAGAGGGATCAGTCGGAAACGGGGTTCGCCGCGGCCCAGGCTTCGTACGCGGCCCGCCATCGCGGGCCGATCGGGTAGAGGCCGTCGACGCTCTCCCCGGCGGCGACCCGCTCGTAGACGAACCGCTCCTGGCGTTCCTGCTCGACCGCCTCGGCGGTCACGTCCACGGCCAGCGCGGGCGGGATGACCACCACGCCCTCGGCGTCGCCGACCAGCAGGTCTCCCGGCATGACGAGGACTCCCCCGCACGCCACGGGCACGTTGCCCGCCAGGGGGACGTGCCTGCGCCCGAGCACGGCGGCGTGCGGGACGCCGTAGTACGACGGCAGGTCGAGGGAGGCGAACGAAGGGCTGTCGCGCAGCCCGCCGTCGGTCACCACGCCCGCGGCACCGCGCCGCAGCGCGCGCAGGGCGAGGATGTCGCCGAGCGTGCCCGCGCCGTGGTCGCCGCGCGCCTCGATGACGAGCACCTCGCCCGGCCGGATCTCCTCGACGGTGCGCTTCTGCGCGTTCATGCCTCCGCCGATCTCGGCGAAGACGTCCTCGCGCAGCGGGACGTACCGCAGGGTCCGCGCGAAGCCCACCATCCGCAGGTCGGGGCGGGCGGGGCGCACGCCCTCGATGAAGTGGTGCTCGACGCCCTTCTTCCGCAGCACGCTGGAGAGCGTGGCGGTGGACACCGTGCGCAGCGCGGCCAGCGTCTCCTCGGGCACCACCGGCCGCGCCGGACCGGTGGCCGGTACGGCGGCCGTACCGGCGGCCAGTGCGGCGCGGCCGCCGAGGGCGGCCTCCCGGTCGGCGGCGGAGACGCGGGGCATCGCGCCGATCGGCTCCAGGTCGTGGCCGGCCTCGACGATCTCGTTGCGCAGCCGGCCGGAGTTCTCCAGCTCGACCTCGACGACGTCGCCCGGCCGGACCACGGTCGACCCCGCGGGGGTTCCGGCCAGGATGATGTCACCGGGTTCCAGCGTCATGAGCCGGGACAGGTCCGCGACCAGGACCGCGAACGGGAACAGCAGTTCCCCGGTGGACGCCTCCTGCACCAGCTCGCCGTTGACCCAGGTGCGCAACGTGAGGCGGCCGGGGTCCACCTCGCGGGCGTCGAGCAGGGCGGGGCCGACGGGGGTGAACCCGTCGGAGCCCTTGGCCCGGACGTTGGATCCGCGGTCGGCGTGGCGCAGGTCGTAGACGCCGAAGTCGTTCGCCGCGGCGTAGCCCGCCACGTGCCCGAGCGCGTCGGCGACACCCACCCGGTGCGCCCGTCGCCCGATGACGACCGCGATCTCCCCCTCGAAGGCGAGGTACGCGCAGCCGCGCGGCCGTACCACGGGGGCGCCCGAGTGGCTGAGCGACGAGGGCGGCTTGAGGAAGTAGGAGGGGGCCTCGGGGAGACGGCCCCGCTCCTCGGCCCTGCTCCGGTAGTTGAGGTGCACCGCGATGATCTTCGACGGCGCGAGCCCCATCGGATGTGTCACGGGAAGTGCTCCTTGTCGCGACTCGGCCTCGGTGGTGCGGCTCGACCCGGGGAGAGCCGAAGGCGTCCTCGGACCCGACGGTCACGGGGCCCGGGGGACGGTCTCCGGGCCCGGGGACGCCGGGCGGCCTCGGCCGGGCAGGACCGGGCTCCGAAGCGCTTCACCGGCCCGGTGATCCGGACCCCTGCGATCCCGGCCACCCCGGCCAAATCAATGATTATGATTAACGGTTCGTTGTTGTGATCGTGCGCGGGACTACGGCACGACTCGTGACGTCTCGGGTGACGCCTCCGGTCAGGTGCCGACCACGGTCTTGGTCTCCAGGAACTCCTCGATGCCGTAGCGCCCGCCCTCGCGGCCGACACCCGACCGCTTGTAACCGCCGAAGGGCGCCGCCACGTTGAGCCCCGCCCCGTTGACGCTCACCATCCCGGTACGCAGGCGGCGGGCCACCGCGAGCGCCCTGGCCGGGTCGGCCGACCACACCCCGCCGGACAGCCCGTACTCGGAGTCGTTGGCGATGGCGACGGCCTCCTCCTCGGAGGCGTAGCTCATGATCGAGAGCACCGGGCCGAAGATCTCCTCACGCGCGATCGTCATCTCGGGACGCACCCCCGAGAAGATCGTCGGTGTGACGTAGGCGCCCGGCCCGTCCATCGGGGTGCCGCCCACGAGGAGCCGCGCCCCTTCCGAGATCCCGGCGGAGACGTAGCCCTGGACGATCCGCTGCTGCCGCCGCGACGCCTGCGGGCCGATCCTGGTGGCCGGGTCGGACGGCGGGCCGGGGACCCACCCGGAGGCCGCCTCGACCGCGAGCCGTTCCACCTCCTCCAGCAGGTGCTCGGGGACGAGCAGCCGGGTGAGCGCGGCGCAGATCTGCCCGGCGTTCGCGAAGCACCCGCCGACCGCCTGCGGGACGACGGACGTCAGGTCCGCGTCGTCGAGCACGATGCCGGCCGACTTCCCGCCGAGTTCCAGCGTCACCTTCTTGATCGTGCGGGCCGCCAGCTCGGCCACCCGCGCCCCCGCCCGTACGGATCCGGTCAGCGTGACGACGTCGACCAGCGGATGCGCGGCGAGCGCCTCCCCGGTGACCGGCCCGTCGCCCGGCACCAGGTTGAACACACCCGCGGGCGCCCCGGCCGCCTGGACGATCTCGGCGAAGACGTAGGCGTCGAGCGGTGTCAGCTCGCTGGGCTTGAGCACCACCGTGCATCCGGCCACGAGGGCCGCACCGGCCTTGAGCGCGATCTGGTGCAGCGGGAAGTTCCACGGGGTGATCGCCGCGACGACGCCGGCGGGCTCGCGCACGACCAGGGCGCCGCCGAGGACCTCCTCCGTGACGTAACCGCGCCCGGCCTTGACGATCTCGTCGAGGTCGGCCAGCGCCACGCCGAGCTGCGCCTGCCTGGCGAAGGTGATGGGCGTGCCCATCTGGAGCGTGAGCAGCCCGGCCAGCTCCTCGCGCCGCTCCTCGACTCCGGCCCTGATCCGCTCGACCAGCGCGACCCGCTCCGCCATCGGCACCCGGGACCAGTCCGGGAACGCCGCCGCGGCGGCCCGTACGGCGGCGTCCACGTCCTCGGCCGAGGCGACCGGGACCCGTCCCGCCACCCGGTCGGTGGCCGGGTCGACCACGTCGAGCGTGCCGTCGCCGCGCGGGGCGGTCCACTCGCCGCCGATCAACAGGTCTTTGCGCTCGATCACGGTGCCTCCAACGGCGCGGGGCGCGGGACGCCCTCGTGGATGAGATGCCAGGGGCCGGGGAACTCCCCGACGGGAGCCTCGACGAGCACCGGCTCGCCCGCGGTGAGCGCCTCCTTCAGCACCACCTCCAGCTCCTCGGGGCCGTCCGCCCGGGCGGCGGCGACGCCGAAGGCGTCGGCCAGCTTGGCGTAGTCGGGGTTGACCAGGTCGCTGGCGAAGTAGCGGGCGCCGAAGCGGTTCTTCTGGATCCGCCGCACGTTGCCGAAGAAGCCGTCGTTGAAGACCACCGTCACCGTGGCCAGGCCGTACTTCTTCGCCGTGGAGAGCTCCTGCAACGTCCAGGAGAAGCCGCCGTCGCCGGTGATGGAGACGACCGGCCGGTCCGGGTCGGCCGCCTTCGCGCCGAGCGCGGTGGCGAAGCCGTACCCCAGCGTGCCCTGGTAGCCGGGGGTGAGGAAGGTGCGCGGCCGGTAGACGGGGAAACAGGTGTTGGCGGCGTAGCCGACCTGGGTCAGCTCGCTGACCAGCACCCCGTCGTCCGGGAGCGCGGCGCGGATCGCCCGCAGGTAGGCCCGCTGCGGGGCGATGTCGGCGTACTGCTCCTCGCACCAGGCCCGCACGGCGTCGAACTCGGCCGCGCGGGACTCGCGGGCCGCTCCGCGCAGCTCCTCGGCCAGCGCCGCGAGTACCAGCCGCGCGTCGCCGTGCACCGCGAGGTCCGGGGTGCGGGGCTCGCCGAGGTCGGCGGCCTCGGCGTTGACCAGGACCAGCCGGGCGCCGGCTGTGTCCGGCTGCGCGCCGAAGGCGGTCACGAAGCGGGTGCCGACGGCGAGCACGACGTCGGCGTCCTCGCGCAACCGGCGGAACGCCAGCGCGTCGAACGCGAGCGGGTGCCTGGCGGAGATCGCGCCCCGGCCGTTCTCGCTCACCACCACCGGCGCGTGGAGGATCTCCGCCAGTTCGCGCAGCTCGTCCGACGCGTCGGCGGCGATCACCCCGCCACCCGCGTAGATCACCGGTTTCCGGGAGCCGCGCAGCAGCTCGGCGACGGCGTCGATCAGCTTGTGGTCGGGGACGACGGGCGCGTGCGGGGCGGCGCCGGGGATCTCGACGTCGGCGCTCGCGGCGAGTACGTCCGGCGGGATCTCCAGGCCGACCGGGCGGGGCCGGCCGGAGCGCATCTCGGCGAAGGCGCGATGGACCAGGCCGGGGATGTCCTCCGGACGGTACGCCAGGCCGCTCCACTTGGTGAGCGAGCGCAGGACGCCGCTCTGGTCGGGGATCTCGTGCAGCGCGCCGAGCCCCCTGCCGATCGCCTTCGAGTCGATCTGGCCGCAGACGTAGAGCAGCGGCGAGGAGCAGGCGTACGCGGTGGCGAGGCCGGCCAGGCCGTTCAGCATGCCCGGTCCCGGCACCACCATCGAGACGCCGGGCCGGCCCGTGGAGCGGGCGTAGCCGTCGGCCATGTAGGAGGCGGCCTGCTCGTTGCGCGCGCAGGTGAAGGCGATGTCGTCGGCCGCGTGGTAGAGCGCGTCCGCGGCGTGGTCGAGTTGCACGCCGGGGATGCCGAATATCCGGCTGACGCCGTTGGCCGCCAGCGAACGGGCGAGAGCCTCGCCGCCCGTCATGTTCATGGGTCTCCTTGGGGATTCATCGGTCGAGGACCAGGCGGGGCGAGCGGCAGCGGGAGACGCAGACGAACATCGTGTCGCCGGCGGCGCGCTCGGCCTCGGTGAGCACGGAGTCACGGTGCTCCACCTCGCCCTCGATCACGGTGGTCTCGCATGATCCGCACACGCCCTCCAGGCAGGAGGTGGGAACCTCGATCCCCGCCTCCTCCAGCACGGAGAGCACGGTGCGGTCCGCCGGGACGGGCAGGCTGACGCCCGAGCGCTTCAGCACCACCTGGAAGGCGCCGGGCTCGGCGGCCTCGGGCCGGGGACGCGGGCTGAACCGCTCCAGGCGCACACCGGGCACGCGCTCCTCCATCGCGGCCAGCAGCGGCTCCGGGCCGCAGCAGTAGACCGTCGCGCCCGGTGCCCCGGCCAGCGCCGCGTCCAGGTCCAGCGGGCCGTGCTCGTCGTGCGGCCGGACCGTGACGTGCCCGCCGTACCGCGCCAGTTCGGGCAGGAAGGCCATCGACGCCCGGGTGCGCCCGCCGTACAGCAGGCGCCACGGCACACCGGCCGCCGCGGCGGCGCGGGCCATCGGCAGCAGCGGTGTGATGCCGATGCCCCCGGCCACGAACAGGTAGCTCTCGGCGGGGACCAGCGGGAAGTTGTTGCGCGGGCCGGAGAAGCCGACGAGCGCACCGGGCCGGAGCGTCTCGTGCACGAAGGCCGAGCCGCCCCTGCTGTCCTTCTCCCGCAGTACGGCGACGCGCCACGAGAAGGGGTCGGCCGGGTCGCCGCAGAGGGAGTACTGCCGGGTCGGGACGCCCTCGGCAACGAGGTCGACGTGCGCGCCCGGGGCCCAGCGGGGCAGCGCGGACCCGCCGGGGTCGGCCAGGGTGACCGAGAGGACGCCGTCGGCCTCCCAGGTCATGGCGCGCACCCGGAGGGTGTTCATCGCGGCCGGGCTCATTCCGTCATGAAGGCGGCCGCGTCCAGCTGGATCAGCGCCTTCTCCTCGTCGAACGCCACGCCGACCGGGTCATGGCCGGCGGCCACGGCGTCGATCTGCCGCTTGAGGAACCTGCGGAGCATGACGACGCCCCGGTCGGTGGTGCCCAGGTGCTCGGCCGCGTGGACGGCGATGTCGCCCTGGCTCTTCTGCGCCTCGTAGTCGCCCGGCATGCGCTGGTGCTCCTCCTCGGTCAGCTCCGCCCAGGGGCGGCCGTCGAAGAGCGTCCGGATCCTCGCGACGGCCTCGGGGTCGCGGGTGCGGAAGACCGAGTAGATGCGGAAGGTGGTGTCGTCGATGGGCACCACCCAGCCGATGGAGTCGGCCGGGCCGAGCACCTCGAGGCGCGGGTTGGGCACGACGCGCAGGTTGGGGAAGACCACCTGGGTGCGGCGCCGGTAGACGCGGCCGTCGTCCAGCCGCCTGTCCTGGATGCTGCGCACGCCGTGGTCGGTGACCTCCCACTCCACCTCCGGCAGCACGCCCATCTCCTTGACGAACTGCACACCGGAGAACGAACCATGCAGGATGGGCGCGTGGAAGGGGTCCATCACGTTCTCCCAGTGCTGCAGCCAGTTGAAGTCCACGATGACCGGACCGCCCGAACCGACGCTGCGGTCGTCGGCGACCAGCTTCTCGCCCTCCGCCAGGTCCTCGAAGATCGAGAAGCGCGGGAAGACCGGCATCCGGTCCGGCGGGCCCATGTAGGCGAAGATCAGTCCGGCCCACTCGTGCAGCGGGTACCACGGCTGGCGGACGCGGTCGCGGTGGCGCCCGCCGTCCGGCTCGCACGGCTGGTCGAGGCAGGCGCCGTCGGTGCCGAACAACCACCCGTGGTAGCAGCAGCGGATGCCCTCGTCCTCGACCCTGCCGTAGTAGAGCGAGCTGCCGCGGTGCGCGCAGTTGGGGTGGACCAGTCCCGGCACGCCCCTGCGGGTGCGGAACAGGATGAGGTCCTCGCCGAGGATCCTGATCGCGCGGGGCGTGGTCGTGGCGTCGCCGGCCAGGCCGACCGGCTGCCAGTAGCGGCGTAGCAGCTCTCCGGCCGGGGTGCCGGGCCCGACGAGCGTCAGCTCGGGGTTGTACGCGGCGGCGGCGCGGCCGTAGGCGGTTCCCGTCAGCATGCGGGCTCCTTTCGAAGAGTCGGGAAGGTGAGCGGGGACGCCGGGCTCACAGGGAGAAGTCGACATTGGCCTGGCCGGTCCCGGTGCTGCCGAAGAAATCGCCGATCAGCTCGCCCCGGCCCCGGTAGTCCTCCCAGCCGAGCGCGCCGAACAGCATGATCGTGTCGCCCATGCCCGCCTCGCCGTGGCAGCGCTTGGCGTACTCGGGGAGCATCGCGAGGAACTCGGCCATCCGGCCCTCGCGCCACAGCTCCAGCACGCGCAGGTCGACCTGGCGGTTGAACTCGTTGGTGTGCGCGTTGAGCCTGGTCTCGGAGATCGCGTTCGGCGGGAACTCGTGCGACAGCGAGCCGCTGGCCAGCAGCGCCACCCTGCGGTCACCGGCCTCGATCGCCCGGCGCAGCGCCCGGCCCACCTCGCGCTGCTCCTCCAGTGAGGCGTAGATGTTGACGCCCATCGACAGCACCGCGAGGTCCCCGCCGGGATTCATCAGGTGCATCGGGACGAGCGTGCCGTACTCGAAGCCGAGGTCGGGGATGTCGTGGGCGAGCGCCTTGAGCCCGCTCGCCCGGATCTCGGCGGCGGCCAGCCGGGCCAGGTCGGGCGCGCCGCGATAGTCGTAGCCCAGCCCCGAGATGAAGTGCGGCAGTTCGTGCGAGGCGTAGCTGCCCGCGATCCGCTCCCGGGCGTTCAGGTGGAACCCGGCGTTGTTCTGCCAGTGCACGTCCATCACGAGGAAGGTGTCGGCGCCGCGCTCCCGGGCCCGGCGGCCGAGCTCGGTCAGGCCGTCGACGGCGTTCTGCCGGATCCCCTCGTGCTTGGTGCCGGTCTGCAGCGACAGCCAGATGGACGGCACATGCGTGATCTTCGCCGCGAGGACGATCGAGCCCATCGCACTCCCTTCCATGCCCGGGCGGGACGAGGTCCCCCCGATCGATCGACGACCGATTAACCTAAATCATTGCTATGATTACAGTCCTCCAAAGGAGCATGTCAACCATTTGTATGATTTGTGTGATTGCCTGACGCGCGGCCGACACGGAACGGCCCTACAGTTGACGGACCGCCAGACCACCTGGAAAGAAGCCCACATGCAGGACGCAGACACCGTCACCCAGGTAACTTTCGACCGGAGCGACGCGCGGTCGTCGATCGCCGAGACGCTGGTCGAGCGCATGGAGGAGGCCATCCGCAGCAGCTCTCTCGGTCCGGGCCACCGCCTCGGCACCAAGGAGGACCTGCGCCAGCAGTTCGGCGTCGCCTCGGCGACGCTCGCGGAGGCCATCCGCGTGCTCCGGCTGCGCGGAGTCCTCGACGTACGGCCGGGGCCGGGCGGGGGGATCTTCGTCGCCGAGCAGTCGCCGCTGGTGCGACTCGGCCACGACATGCTCCAGCTCGGCGCCGACGGCGCCTCCGTCACGCACTGCCTGGCCGTGCTCGACGTGCTCGACCAGGAGGTGGCGCTGGACGCCGCCGCGCACCGCACCGAGCAGGACATCGCCGAGCTGACCGAACTGCTCGGCCGGCTCCGGGAAACCTGGCCGGACCCCGCCGAGTCCCAGCGCTGCAACTGGGACCTGCACCGCCGCCTCGCGTTGATCTCGCCCAACGTGCTGCTGCGGACCATGTACACCCGGCTGGTCGACTACATCAGCGGCGAGCTGAGCCAGGCGATAACCGCCGAAGACTTCCGCAAGGGGTCGGCCGACCGGCTCAAGGTGCACGTGGACCTGGTCGAGGCCGTGATCCGGGGCGACCAGCGCGGCGCCGAGGCGATGGCCCTGCGCCACCGTGGCCTCACCCGCCACGACCGCTGACGCGTCCCGGCACCTCCGCGCGCGACACCGAGCGCCGCACCGCTCGGGCGACGGCGCACGCCGTGGTCCGGCGCCCTCTCCCACCCTTGCAGATTCAACATAAATCATTATATAGGTTTATGTGATCTGCTTACCGGGCCTGGAGGGCTGAGATGACCGTCAAACACCGTGCCGCCATCGACGAGCTGGTGTCCTACGCACCGGGTCGCGCGCCGTCCGGTGGCCTCCCGCAGGTGAAGCTCTCCTCCAACGAGATGCCGTACGGCCCGCTCCCCCATGTCGTCCGGGCGCTGGCCGAGGCGAGCACGACGCTGAACCGCTACCCGGACTTCCACCGGCTCGAACTGACCGCGGCGCTCGCCCGGCAGCACGGTGTCGATCCCGCCCAGGTCGTGGTGGACAACGGCTCGGGGGCGCTGCTCCAGGTCCTGGCGTCCGTCATCGCCGGACCGGGCGACGAGATCCTGTACGCCTGGCGCGCGTTCGAGAGCTACCCGATCGTGACCACCGTCGCGGGCGCCGCCTCCGTGCGGGTGCCCCTGGACGACAGGCACACCCACGACCTGACCGCCATGGCGGCCGCGGTGACCGGCCGGACCCGCATGGTCATCATCTGCAACCCGAACAACCCCACCGGGACCGTGGTCTCCGGGACCGACCTGGAGCGTCTCCTCGACGCCCTCCCGGACGACGTGCTCGTCGTGCTCGACGAGGCCTACCACGACTTCGTCACCGACTCCGGGTCGGCGCGCGGGCTCGACCTGCTCCGGAACCGCCCCAACATCGCGGTGCTGCGCACGTTCTCCAAGGCGTACGGCCTGGCGGGCCTGCGCGTGGGCTACTGCGTGACCCGCCCGGAGACCGCCGGCCTGATCCGGAAGTCCATCGTGGGCTTCTCCGTCTCGACCCTCGCGCAGGCCGGGGCGCTCGCGTCGCTGACCCCCGAGGCCGGGGTCGAGCTCAAGGAGCGCGTCACCCACGTCATCGCCGAGCGCACCCGGGTCACCGACCACCTGACCGCCCTCGGTGTCCCGGTCGTGCCGAGCCAGGCCAACTTCGTCTTCATGCCGATGCCCGACGGTCCGGCCAGGGCGGCCGCGTTCGAGGAGCGCGGCGTCATCCTCCGCGCGTACGGCACCGACGGACTGCGCATGACCATCGGCACGACCGAGGAGAACGACCTGTTCCTGCGGATCGCCGCGGACATCCTGCCCCGCGGCTAGTGTCGTGAGCCGTCCGGGCCGGAGCCGCACCCGGCGAGCATCCGGCGTGCCGGACGGTGCGGCGGACGGTGCGGCGGACGGTGCGGCGGACGGTGCGGCGGACCGGCGGACCGGCACGGTGCGACCCCGGTAGTACACGAGCCCCGACCCGGGTGGCACATGATCTCCTTCCCGGGACGGATGGGCGGGCGCGGATCTCCCGTCGAGGATGGGCTCATGACTGAGACGATCGTGGGGCTCGGCGTGTCCCCCCTGGAGATTCCGGTCCTGCTGGGCGCCGTCGCCCTGGTGCTGGCCCGCTGGCTCCCGGCCGGTGCCCGCGGGCCGGTCACACTCGCCGGGGCGGCGGCCGTAGTGCCGGCCGGAGCGGCGCTGATCGCACTCGGGGTGCGCTGGCAGCTGGTGCCCGTACTCGCGGGCGCCGCGATCGCGCTCCTGTTCGCCGTTCCTCCCCTGCTGCGACGGCGGACCGGGCGCCCCACGCGGCGGGCCCCGTGGTGGCTGGCCCTGCCCGGCTCGGCGGCGTGCCTGGGCCTGGTCGCCGCGGGCGCGGGGGCGGCGTGGATGTTCCCCCGGCCGGTGTTCCCCGAGCCGTCGGGCCGGTACGCGGTCGGCACCACGGTGCTGCAGTGGACCGACCCGGACCGTCCCGAGACCGCCACCTCCGACCCCGATGACCGGCGCACGGTCGTGGTCCAGCTCTGGTACCCGGCGCGGAAGAGCCCCGCGGACGCCGAGCGGGCACAGTATCTCGGACGCACCGCGCAGGAGGCGCACGTCGTCTCCCGCGGCGTGGCCGGCTATCTCGGCATACCCGGCTTCCTGCTCGACGACGCTCCGCGCGCCCGCACACATTCGGTGTTCGACGCGGCCGTGGCCGACGGAGGCGGACGATTCCCTCTCGTGCTGTTCTCCCCCGGGCTGGGCGGAGTGCGCACCCAGAACACCGCCTGGGCGGAGGAGCTGGCCAGCCGCGGCTACGTCGTCGCGGCCCTCGACCACCCCTACGACTCGGCCGTCGTCACTCTCGCCGACGGCCGGACGGTCCGCACGCGGATCAGAGCCACCGGCGACCCGGCCGAGGACGAGCGGCTGGCGGCCGGCTGGACGGCGGTCCGGGCCGGCGATCTCAGCTTCGCCCTCACCCAACTCGGCCGTCTCGACCGCGGCGAGATCCCGGGTTCGCTGACCGGACGCCTCGACACCGGCAGGGCGGCGGCGACCGGGCATTCCCTGGGCGGGGCCGCCGCCCTGCAGGCCGCCCGCCAGGATCCCCGGTTCGCGGCCGTCATCAACCTGGACGGCTTCCCCCGTGACCCCGACCCGCAACCGTTCCACCAGCCGGCGCTCGCGCTCACCCCTCCCGTCGACCCGGGCGAGAACCCGGACTACATCCCCCGCCTCACGCAGGTCCTCACGCTCAGCACCGCGGCGGGCTACCGGATCACCGTCCCCGGCGCGGCGCATCTCACCTTCACCGACGCGCCGCTCTACCTGCCGCCCGTGCCCGCGCTCGTCGGATCGTCGGGCCGCACCGCGGGACCGCGCCTCACCGCCGCGGCCAGTGCCGCCTTCCTGGACGCCACGCTCCGAAGCAAGCCCGGCGACCTGGCCACACTCCTGTCGGCGTACGGCCGCCTCACCGTCCACCCCGCGGGCAAGGAGCCGGGGGCCGGCGAGTCCGCTCGCCCGGATCCGGCCCCGGACGCGGCACGTTCCGGCGAACCCGTGCCCGCAGGCGCTCACCGGCTTCGGTGACGGAGAGACCCGGCCGGTCAGAAGAGGGTCAGCGGCTCGGTCGGCGCCGGCTCGGGCAGCGGCTCGATCTCCGGTAGACGGGCCCGCACATCGTCGTGGAAACGGCGGGCGAGCATGAGCGCGTCGGCGTTGTCGGGAGTGTGGACGAACACGGTCGGCGAGCGGCCCTCACGCAGCCACTCGACGACCGTGCCGACCCATCGCCGCCAGCCCTCGACCGTGCGCGCCGTGTCGTCCCGGCCGAGGTAGCGGACGATCGGCCGGTCGGTGAGCGCGCGGGACCGGAAGGGCACGCGCGGTTTCCTCGTCCACGCGTCCCGCTCGGCGTCGCTGGTCGGAGGACTCCGGAACAGCGCAGTGGTGTCGAACGGGATCCACTCGGCTCCGGCGTCGGAGAGAAGCCTCTCCAGGAGCCCTTCGGACCTCGCGTCGTCGAAGAACGCGCGGTGGCGTACTTCGACGGCGTATCTGTACGAGCCGGGAAGGCGGCGGAGGAAGACCGCCAGGGCACCGAGGTCGGCCGGGGCGAACGACCCCGGCAGCTGCACCCAGAGGGCGTGGGCTCGCGGCCCGAGTGGCTCGATCGCCTCCAGGAACGATCGGAGCTCCTCGTCGACGCCGGTGAGACGGCTCCCATGCGTGATCGACTTGGGCAGCTTGACCACGAGACGGAAGTCGGGGTCGGTCTGCCGCGCCCACGACTCCACGGTGCTCCTCGCCGGTGTCGCGTAGAAGGTCGTGTTGCCCTCCACCGCGTTGCACCAGGTCGCGTAGGACCGCAGGCGCTCCTCCGGAGGAAGCGGATGAGGCAGGAAGCGTCCCTGCCATGGCTTGTGCGTCCACATCGCGCATCCCACATGAAGCCGCATGGTCCCGACGCTATCGGAAGCCGGCGGACCCGCTGCCGCCGCCACGTCACCGCCGGAGGGACGGCGCCGGCTCTCCCGTACGCTCAGCCCCGTCCCGCCGGTGCGGCCCCGCGCGCCCCGGGGCCGAACCAGAGGAGCAGCGCCACCGCCAGGGCCAGCACCAACGCCCCGCCGGCCCAGACGAACACCGACGAGATGTTCGCCGCGACGCCGCCGTCCCGGGTGAACGGGATCAGCAGGGCGGCCAGGCCCAGCGACCCGCCGATGGTGAGCGCCGTCTGCAGCAGGCCGGCGGTGACGCCGGCGTGCTCCGGCGGGGCGGTGGTCAGAATGATCATGTTGAACGGGATGATGGCGACGCCGACACCCACCCCCATGACGACGAGCGCCGGGAGCACGCCGGTCAGGTAGTCGCTGCCGGCGTCGAGGCGGGTCAGCCACGCCACCCCGGCCAGCACCACGGCCAGGCCGAGCAGCGCGCGGGCCTTCAGGCTCACGGTCGCGATGTGCTTGGTGAGCAGCTGGGTGGCGACGAGCAGCGCCAGGCCGAAGGGCAGGACGGCCAGGCCGCTCTGCAGCGCGTTCAGCCCGAGCACGCCCTGCAGGTACTGGACCAGGTAGATCAGGAAACCGGTGAGCACCGCCGCGAGCAGCAGCAGGCCCAGGAAGGCCCCCGCCCGTTCCCTGCCGGCGAAGACGGCCGGCGGCAGGAGCGGTTCCGCGGTGCGCCGGTCCAGCACCAGCAGCGCCACGGCCGGCACCAGCGCCGCGCCCAGCGAGAACAGGGTCCCGCTGTCACCCCAGCCCTCCTCGGCGGCGTGCACCAGCCCGTAGACGGCGGCGGTGACGGCCGCGGTGCCCAGCAGCGCGCTCGGCAGGCCGAGCGGGCGCGGGCGGGTGGTCTCGTCGCGCAGGCCCAGCGCCTTGACGGCGACGGCGATGATGAGCACGCCGATCGGCACGTTGACCAGCAGGCTCCAGCGCCAGTCCCCCGCCCAGGTCAGCACGCCGCCCAGGACCATGCCGGCGGAGGCGCCGAGCCCGGTGACGGTGGAGTACAGGCCGAAGGCGCGCTGCCGGCGTTCCCCCTCGAAGACGATCGCCAGAAGCGCCAGGCCGGTCGGACCGGCGATCGCCGCACCGGCGCCCTGCAGGACACGGCCGAGCAGCAGGACCTCCAGGTCCGGTGCCAGTCCGGCCAGGAGCGAGGCGACGACGACCAGCGCGATCCCGGCGAGGAAGACCCTGCGGTGGCCGAGCACGTCACCGAGCCGGCCCGCGAGCAGCAGGAGCCCGCCGAAGGCGAGGAGGAAACCGTTCGGCACCCACGACCCGCCGGTGACCGACAGGCCGAGGTCCGCCTGCAGGGCCGGCAGGGCGACGTTCACGATGGTGCCGTCGAGTTGCAGCATGAACTCCGCGCCGACGATCGCGGTGAGCGCCAGGGCCCATCCCCGGGCCGGGACCTCCCCGGCCGGGACGTCGCCGGAGACGCTGTCAGTGCTCATGGGGCCTCCAGGGGCCGATCAGCCGGCGCCATACCGAGGGAGCCTCAGGTTAACGGCCGGAACTATACTGAGGGAGTCTCAGTTTGGATGTGAAGAGTCAAACTGAGGCCGCCTCAGGATGTCAAGCGGGAGGTTCGATGACGACCGGCACACCCCATATCGCCCAGCGCCCGAAACGCGCGGACGGCCGGCGCAACTACGACGCGATCCTGGCCGCCGCCCGCACGGCGTTCGAGGCCGACGGCTCCGAGGCGTCACTGGAGAACATCGCCGCCCGGGCCGGGGTGGCGATCGGCACGCTGTACCGGCACTTCCCCACCCGCGCCTCCCTGGTGGAGGCCGCCACCAGGGACGGACTGGCCGACCTCGTCGCCCGCGCCGAACGGCTGGCCGCCTCCCCCGACCCGCTGGAGGCCCTGTCGGAATGGATGGAGCAGGCCGTACGGCACTTCAGCACCTTCCGCGGGCTGGTCGGCATCCTCGCGCAGAGCATGTACGACGAGGGGACCCCCTCACACGCCATGTGCAACGCGATGCATCGCAGCGGCGCGGACCTGCTCCGCGCCGCGCAGGCCGCGGGCCGGGTGCGCCCCGACCTGACCCCCGGCGAACTGTTCGACCTCCTCAGCGGCGCCGCCTGGGTGCGCGAGCAGTCCCTGCCGGACAGGGACGGCAGCCCGCGCTTCCTCCGGCTCGTCCTGGAGGGGATCACCACGCGCAACCCGGAGCCCTGAGCAGGGCGGGCGGCCCGGAGCCCCGAGCAGGGTGGTCCGGCCCGGGAGCACCGGCCCGTGCGGGCCTACAGGGACGAGACGATCTTGGCGAGCAGCTCGTACGAGCGGACCCGGGCGCCGTGGTCGGGCACCTGGGTGAGCACGAACAGCTCGTCGGCGCGGGTCTGCCGCAGCAGCGCGTCCAGGCGGGGCGCGATCCGATCCGGCGAGCCGACGAACTGGGGGTCGATCCGTTCCCGCAGGAAGCGCGCCTCCTGCGGGGTGAAGGTGTGCGCGGCCGTCTCCCCCTCGGTCGGCAGCACGATGCCCGGGTCCACGGTGCGCATCAGGATCTGGCCGAAAACGAAGGAGGCGGCCAGGCGGTGCGCCCGTTCGTCGGTGTCGGCCGCGACGACGATCACCGCCACGCACGCGCACGGCTCGGGCAGCCGCGGCGACGGCCGGAAGGCCCGGCGGTAGGCGTCGAGCGCCTCGGGGGCGCCACCCCCCACGATCGCGTGCGCGTAGACGTAGGGCAGTCCCAGCCGGCCCGCGTAGGCGGCGCTGCCGGCGCTGGAGCCCACCATCCACAGCTCGGGCGGTGTCGCCGGCTCCGGGATCGCCCGTACGCCGCCGCTGCCCCCGGCGAAGTACTCGCGCAGCTCGTTCAGCGCGTCGCCGAAGTCCAGCCGGCGCGGGTCGCCGATGCGGGCCGCGGTCTCACCCGAGCCGCCCGGGGCGCGGCCCAGCCCCAAGTCGACCCGGCCGGGGTAGAGACCGGCCAGCACGCCGAACTGCTCGGCGACCACCAGCGGCGAGTGGTTCGGCAGCAGCACCGCGCCGGAGCCGACCCGGATGCTGGAGGTGGCCTCCAGGATGGGCCCGGCGAGCACCGCCGGGCTCGATGCCGCCAGCGCCGGCGTGTTGTGGTGTTCGGCCACCCAGTAGCGCCGGTAGCCGAGGACCTCCACGGCTTTGGCCAGGTCGACCGAGCGGCGCAGCGCGTCACCCGCCGTGTCACCGCGCCAGACCGGCGCGGTGTCGTGCACCGAGACGGCGATTCCTTCCGGCAATGTCCTCTCCTTCACCCTGTTCGCGCACACACGGAGGCTTCCTCACGTTATGTTCGCCAGTTAAGTCGAGGCATCCTCAGCTTGTCAACGACGGTTACGCGGGTCCGGCCGGAACGGATGCGCGGACCCTGCCGGGGCCCGGCTCCGGACGCCGCCCCGTGGTCAGCCGGCGGCCCGCGACGGGTGAGCGGGGCCGACGGGACGGTCGCCGCGCAGGGTGACGCGGTGCATCACCCTGCGAGCCGTGCCGTAGTCGCGGTTGGCGTAGTGCGCGGTGCTGCGGTTGTCCCACATGGCGACGTCACCGACGCTCCAGCGGTGGCGGATCGTGTGCTCGGGCTTGGTCAGGTGGGCGTAGAGCAGATCCAGGATCGCCCGGCTCTCCGCCTCCGACACCCCGACGACATGCGAGGTGAACCCGGGGTTGACGAAGATCCCCTTGCGGCCGGTCTCGGGGTGGACACGGACGACGGGGTGTTCCACCGGGTCCAGCCGGGTGACGGTCTCACCTTCCCAGACGTTGCCCCGGCCGCCGCGGCGCTGGGCCAGGTAGTAACCGAACTCCCGGGCGCCGTCGTGCACCGCGGTGAGCTGGTCGACCAGTTCGCGCACCGGCGCGGACAGGGAGTCGTAGGCCAGCTGGCTGTCCGCCCAGCTCGTGTCGCCGCCGGTGGGCGGCAGGACGACGGCCCGCAGGATCGACCCGAGCGGCGGGCGGGGCACGAACGTGACGTCGGTGTGCCAGACGTCGGCGAAGCCGTTGTCGGCGCTGTCGAGGGCGTAGATCTCGGGGTGCTCCTCGTCGACGCCCTCGACGACGGGGTGGGACACGGTCAGCTCGCCGAGACGCCGGCCGAGCGCCACCTGGCTGTCCTCGTCGAGGTTCTGCCCGCCGAAGAACAGCACCTTCCGTTCGACCAGCGCCGCTCGCACCGCGGCAAGTTCGTCGTCGGTGGCCGTCGCCAGGTCCAGCCCTTCGATCCGGGCTCCGAAATGCGGACCGAGCGGGTTCAGGGTCAGCCTGACAGCGGTCTGCGCGGTCATCTCGATCCTCCTCAGGGGTCGGGGTCTCACTCCGCGGCGGCGCGTACGGCCTGGCCGACGGCGGTGCGGAAAGCGGCGTAGTCGGGAAGGGCGCGCAGTTCGTCGGGTGCCGTCCCGGTGCGCGGCAGGGTGATGTCGAGGTCGAGCGCGATCCGGCCGGGCCGGCGGGTGAGCACCACGACGCGGGTGCCCAGGAAAACGGCCTCCTCGACGCTGTGGGTGACGAACACGGAGGTGCGACCGGTCTCCGCGCTCACCCGGCGCAGGTCCTCCTGGAGCCGCTCGCGGGTCAGCGCGTCCAGGGCGGCGAACGGCTCGTCGAGCAGCAGCAGCGGATCGTCGCCCGCCAGCGCCCGGGCGATGGCGACGCGTTGCTGCTGCCCCCCGGAGATCTGCCAGATCCGGCGGTCCGCCACGTCGTGCAGGCCCACGCGTTCCAGCAGGCGCGGCACCCGGCGGGCGCGCTCGCCCCGGGGCACACCCGCGTATCGCAGGGCCAGCTCGACGTTCCCGCCCACGGTCTTCCACGGGAAGAGCCGGGGCTGCTGGAAGACGATCCCCGCGCCCCTGCCGGGAACGGGTTCGACGCCGCCGGTCCGCACGGTGCCGAAGGTCGGCCGCTCGAAACCGGCGATGAGGCGCAGCAACGTGCTCTTGCCGCATCCCGAGGCCCCGACGATCACGAGGAAGGATCCCCGCGGGACGGTCAGGGAGATCGGGCCCAGGGCGGTCACGGCGTTACCGGCCGTGCCGTAGACGTGCTCGACCTCGTGCACGTGGACGGCGGCGACCTCCGCGCCGGCCTCGGCCCGGGTGCCCGCGGTGTCAGGAATCGAGGGCACCGGGAAGCCCTTCGTTGTAGATGGCCCGCTGAACCGTCGCGAGGTCGGGCACGGCGTCGATCTTCTGCTGGTCCTTGAGGAACTGTGCCGCGCTGACCAGGTTCTGCGCCAGGCCGCCGGCCTTGCCCGGTGTGCCGAGCCATTCCGGCGACGCCAGATCAGCGGGTTTGAGGAAGACCCCCTGGCTGAGCTGTGCCTTGGCCTCGGCCTGACTGAGGTTCAGCTCCGCGCCCACCGCCTGCGCCGCCGCGTCGGGATCGCCGGCGATCAGGTCGAGCGCCCTGGCCTCGGCCTTGCGCCAGGCGTCGACCGCGCCGGGGTGCGCCTCGACGAACGCGGTGGACACCACGCCGAGGTCCAGCGTGGGTTTACCGGCGGTCGCCAGCTCCCGGCTGGTGAGAAGCATCTTGCCGTTCTTCTTGAGCTCCTCCAGGGTCGGCAGCCAGGTGTAGGCCGCGTCGATGTCACCGCGCTTCCACGACGCCAGGATGTCCTGCGGCTCCAGGTCGACGAGCTTCACCTCGGATTCGGGCACCCCCGCCCGGTCCAGGGCGGCGAGCAGGCTGTAGTGCGCGGTGGAGGCGAATGAGGTGGCCACCTTCCTGCCCCGCAGGTCGGTCACCGCCGAGATGCCGGTGCCGTCCCTCGCGACCAGGGCCTCGTTGTCACCGGCCACGTCCAGCACGAAGGCCACCTGGTACGGGATGTTCAACGGCGCGGACAGCCCGCGCGCGACCGGGCTCGATCCGATGGCCGCGATGTCGACGCTCCCGGCGACGAAGGCGGTGTTGATGCTGGCGCCGGAGTCGAACTTCGTCCACGTGATGGTGTAGTCGGGAAGCGCCTGCTCCAGCCAGCCCTTGTTCTTCACGATGAGGTCGCCGCTGGGGAACGCCTGGTAGGCGATGCGGATGGTCTTGCCCGCCGCGCCGCCGCCTCCGCCGGAGGCGGCACCGTCGCCGCACCCGGTCAGGGCGAGGGCCACGGCGGCCAGGACGATCGGGAGCAGGTGTTTGAGGCGTGGTCGCGACATGGCACGGTTTCCTTCTGAACTGGGCGGTACGAGAGTCGGCGGGGACGGGGACAGCGGATCGAGGCGGCTCAGGTACGACCCCGCCAGGGGATGAGACGGTTCTCGGCGGCGCGTAGCAGGGCGTCGATGAGCAGCCCGGAGGCACCGATGGCGAACAGTCCGAGCACCACGACGTCGGTCTGCAGGTAGCGCTGGGCGTCGCGGACCATGCCGCCGATTCCCGGCACGCCGTTGACCGTCTCCGCGGCGACCACCGAGGAGTACGCGATCCCCACGGCCAGCCGGATCCCCGTGAAGATCTCCGGCAGGGCGCTGGGCAGCACCACATCGGTGAGCGTGCGCCACCGTGACGCACCCAGCGCGCGGGCCGCCTCCACCAGCCCGGTCGGCGCACCGTGCACCGCGGCGGCGGTGGCCACCGCGACCGGCGGCATCGCCGCGATGGCGAGCAGCCACAGCTTGGGGGTCTCGTCGATGCCGAACCAGATGATGAGCAGGCTGAAGTACGCCAGTGGAGGGAGCGCCCGGATGAAGGTCACCACCGGCTCGGCCACGACACGGATCCAGGGCACGACACCCAGCACGACACCCAGCACGAGCCCGGCCGCCACCCCGAGCGCCGAGCCGATGAGGATGCGGCGCAGGCTGATGCCGAGATGCTCGACGAGCAGGTGGCCGCTGTAGCCGCGGATCCCGTCGTGGGTGGTGGACAGCAGCACGAGCTGGTCCCATACCGCCCGCGGCGCCGGCACGAACGACGGGTTGCCGGCTGCGACGGCGGCCGACTGCCAGAGCCCGAGCAGCACGAGGACCGACAGCGCCCGCATGCCGATCCGCCGGGATGCGAGGGCGAGCCGGGCCGGCGCCGAGACGGTGTGCGTCCCTCCGGCGGCCCGCGGGCCGGTGGATCCGGCGACGGCATCGGAGTTCCGGAGGCCGGAATCCGGGGGGGCGGGGGTGAAAGAGGTCACAGCGGTCGCTCCGGGGGCAGCGCGATCGGCCCGCACCACCGGGATGCGGACACGACATGACATGGGAGGAGGGAGATCGGCCGCGGGCACCTCGCGGGTGTGGGGCCGACGTTCAGAAGCGACAGGCCGAGCCGGTCATCCGGCACAGGTCGAGGTGGAGGCGCCGGACCAGGCGCACAGTCAGGAACATATACATTTCCTACCAAAAAAGGGGATAATTAGCAATCGGTGAGCCGCGACCCGGCGGCCGGGCGTCGACGTCACCGAGGACGCCTTCAACCACCGCGCCTCGGTGCCCGGTCGGATGCCCCGGCGGGTGTCGGCCGTCGAGGAGTCCAAGACGGCTCGGCCGGCCCGACGCCGGCCGACGATCTCCGGCCGGCGCCTCGGCGATGACGCGCCTGACCGCCCAGCGGGCCGTCCGCCGCACCGGCCACAAGGCCGCGCCGGTCGTTCCACCGGAGAGCAAGCACCCTCGTCGCCGTCCCCGGCGCGGCGAGTCAGGCGAGTTCGTAGGTCCATCCGGCGGCGAGGGGAGAGGAGACCGAGACCTCGCCGCCGGAGCGGGTGACGGTGAACAGCGCGGGCTCGCCGGAGGCGTGGTCGGTGACGGTGAGGGTGGTCTCGCCGTCCGGTCCCGGGTACACGCGCAGGGTCAGGCCGTCGAGGTAGTCGTAGTCCGGCCGGTCGTCCCTGGCTCCGACGGGCAGGACGGCGCCTTCACGCACGTAGATCGGCATCGAGGTGAAGGCGCGTGTCTCGGTGCGAAGTAGCCGATGGATTTGTGGCCGCTGGAGGTCAGCGGGCGTCCGTCACCGTGGAAGGACAGATTCCACGGTGCTCCGGGCGCCATGGTCGCGCTCAGCGCGCCGCTGGTGAGCGTCGCGCCGTCGGCGTCGTCCGCCTTGACGACGCCGTGGCCGTCCTCGGCGCCGACGAGGTCGAAGCCGCGTTCCGCGCCGCCCCCTGTGTGGTGGTCGATGCGGACGCGGATCACGTTCACCAGGGGGGAAGACGGCAGCAGCGAGAGCACCGGCCGGTTGAGGGTGTCGCCCCGGCGGTTGATGACCGTGGTGGGCGCGGTCACGGTGAACGCGTCCTCCTCGGCGCAGATGTCGTAGGCCTCGGCCGCGTACAGCGCGGTGACGCCGGGGCGCAACTGCCAGAACCCGTCGGTGAACTTCATCGGTGGGTCATCCCTTCAATCCGCCGGCCAGCAGGTCGGCGCGCCAGAAACGCTGCAGCACCAGGACGAGGGCGATCAGCGGGATGACCGACACGGCCGAGCCCATGATGACCAGCGGGTAGAGGTCACTGTCGCCCGCGCCCTTGGACAGGAACGTGTACAGCCCCAGGGTGATCGGGTATTTCTCCTGGTCGGAGAGCATGATGAAGGGCAGCAGGAAGTTGTTCCAGATGCCGACGAACTGCAGCAGGAACACCGTGACCAGCCCTTGCACCATCATCGGCAGCACGATGGTGCCGAAGACGCGCAGCTCGCCCGCCCCGTCCAGGCGCGCCGCCTCCAGGGTGCTCTCCGGGACCGCGGCGGTGGCGAAGACCCGGCACAGGAAGATGCCGAACGGGTTGATGATGACCGGTAGCAGCACCGACCAGTGGGTTCCGGCCAGGCCGACGCTCGCCAGCAGCAGGTACTGCGGGACGGCCAGCACGATGCCCGGCACGAGCACACCGGCGAGGATCACCGAGAACAGGATCTCGCGTCCGCGGAAGCGGAACTTGGCCAGGGCGTAGCCGGCCATGGCGGACACGAGCGTGGACAGGACCGCGCCCAGGCCGGCGTACAGCAGCGAGTTGAGCCCCCACCGCCAGAACTGGCCGTCGCCGTAGGCGCTCAGGTTGGCCAGGTTGTCGAGGATGCCGGTGCCGGGGGCGAAGGAGAAGGTGGTGAACAGCTCGCGCGGGGTCTTGGAAGCCGCGATGACCACCCAGGCCACGGGGGTCAGGCAGTACAGCGCGCCGAGCAGCAGCACCACCAGCGGCAGCCGCGGACGGCGTCGCGCGTCAAGCCGGTGACGGCGGAACCGGCGGTCGCCGGTGCCGGGGATGGCGCTCATGCGTTGTCTCCGAAGGTCCGGCGCTGGAAGAAACGGAGCAGGAGCAGCGAGAGGACGAGGATGCCCAGGGCCAGCACGACGGAGGCGGCGGCGGCTCCGCCGAGATTGTCGTTCACGAACGCCTCCTGGTAGATCTTCATCAGCGGCACCCAGGTGGAGCTGATGGTGGTCGTCATCGGCCGCAGCGTGGCCGGTTCGCTGTAGAGCTGCAGGGTGCCGATCACGGAGAACAGGCCGGTGAGCACGAGCGCGGGGGCCACCAGCGGGATCTTGATCCGCCAGGCGATCTGCAGCTCACTGGCCCCGTCGATGCGGGCCGCCTCGTAGACGGAGGTGGGAATGGCCCGCAGCGACGTGAAGATGATGATCATGTTGAAGCCGACGCCGGACCACAGCGCGATGTTCGCCAGCGAGAAGTACAGCGCGGGGAAGCCGAAGAAGTCCAGCGGCCCGGCGTGCAGTCGCCTGGCGACGTAGGTGAGCGGGCTGGTGCTGGGCAGGTACAGGAAGCCCCACAACAGGCTGGCGATCACACCGGGCACCGCGTACGGAAGGAAGATCGCGGTGCGGGTGAAGCCGCGCGCCCGCACTCTCGGGGTGTCGAGCAGCAGCGCGAACAGCAGAGCCAGGCCGAGCACGCCGGGGATGGCGATGAGGCCGTACAGCAGCACCCGGCCGAGCCCGGCGACGAACTCGGGGTCGGTGACCGCGGCGAGGTAGTTGTCGAATCCGACGAAGGCCTGCACCCGCCGCCCGAACGCGCCGCCGCCCTCGACACGGAAGCCGCGGAAGCTCAGGTAGACGGCGTAGCCGATCGGGATGATCAGGAACAGGGTGAAGAAGACGATCGCGGGCGTGGCGAACAGCCACGGAGTGGCGACGGCGCGGAGGCGCGGGCGTCGCCCGGCGGAGGTGGCGGGCATGAGACGTCCAGGGTGGGTCGAGCCGCGGGCCCGGCCGGTCACCGGGCCCGCAGCGGCTACTTGGTGACGGTGTAGCCCGCCTTCTGCAGGTCGGCGACGACCGCCTGCTGCGTGGCCTGGTACACCTCGCGGAAGGAGGTCTTGTCGAGTGCGGCCTTGTTGAGCGCGTCTCCGAAGGCGCTCTGGGCGACGTTCACGTTGGGTCCCCACGTCACCGGGATCGTGGTGTCCTTGATCACTTGGTCGGTGACCTTGTAGAAGTCCTTCTGCTGCGGCATCAGCTTCGGCGGCTCGTGGGTCAGGGTCGCCTGGCGGCCGGCGTTGCCGCCGGGGAAGATGTCGAGGCCGAGCAGCAGCTTGGAGCCCTCCTCCGAGGCGCCCAGCCAGGCGGCGAAGGCCGCCGCCTCCTTGGCGTGCTCGGACTTGGCCGGCACCAGGTAGGCGGAACCGCCCAGGAACGGCACGGCGGCCTGGCCCTGCGTCCACTGCGGCAGCGGCGCGGACTCCCACTTGCCGGCGGTGTCCGGTGCCACCGAGTAGATCACGCTGGGCGCCCATGCCGCGGCGGCCCAGCTGAGGATCTTGCCGTCGTTGATCTTGGCGTTCCACTCCGGGGTGAGCAGCGGCTCGACCTTGACCAGGTCCCGCTCCACCAGGTCCTGCCAGAAGTCCGCGGTCTTGAGCGAGGACTCGCTGTCGATGCCGACCTTCCAGGCGTTGCCGTCGGTGCTCCACCATTGGGCGCCGGCCTGGGCGGCGTGCGCGGCGAAGAACTCGAGCTGGTTGGCGGCGAAGCTGGCGATGTAGGCGTCGGGGTCCTTCTTGCGGATCCGCTCGGCGGCCTTGGCGTACTCGGCCCAGGTGGTGGGGACCTTCACGCCGTACTTGTCGAACAGGTCCTTGCGGTAGGTGAGCACCATCGGGCCGATGTCCTGGGGCACGCCGTAGACCTGGTCGTTGAAGGTGGTCTGGGCCCAGACGTTGGGGTCGACGCCGGACTTGGCGCCGGCCACGTCGGCGGTGATGTCCTTGACGGCTCCGGCCACCACCAGTGCGGGCAGGCCACGGTACTCCAGCTGCACGACGTCGGGGGTGTCGCCGGCCTGGTCGGCGGCCAGCAGCTTGGAGGCGGTCTCGGTGGTCCCGCCGACCTCCGACAGCTTGACGGTGACGTTCGGGTGCAGCTGGTGGTATCTGTCGACGATCGCCTTCGCCGCCGGGTCGCTGCCCTTGAGACTCCAGGTCCAGAACTCCAGCGTGACCGGCCCACCGGCGCTCGCGCTCTCCGAGGAGGGGGTGTCGGCGGACGAGCAGGCGGCCAGCGACGCCGTCAGGGCGACCGCCAGGGCGGCGCCCAGCAGGGTGATGCGGCGTCGGCGTCCCTCCGGTCGGGGCGGGGGGAGGGTCGGTGAGGTCATGACGAGCTCCTCGGCAAGGTGGTGCGTCTCGCGGCGGGATGCCGGGTCGTGCGTTGGGATCTAACCTGATGTTAACGTTGTCATGCTGTCAAGCCACATCCTCGTAACAGAGCCGCAAAACGTTTCGGAGCCCGCCCCCGTGCCCACCTTCCGCAACCCCGTCCTGCCCGGCTGCCACCCGGACCCGTCGATCTGCCGAGTCGGCGCGGACTTCTACCTGGTCACCTCGTCATTCGCGTACTATCCGGCCCTGCCCGTCTTCCACAGCGGTGACCTGGTCCATTGGCGGCAGCTCACGCACGTGCTGAACCGGCCGGGGCAGCTTCCGCTCCAGGGACTCGACGTCTCCGACGGCGTCTGGGCGCCGACCATCCGCCACCACGACGGCAGGTTCTACGTGGTCTCCACGCTGGCGGTGAACCGGCGGGGCAGCCTCACGTTCGTCGTCACCGCCGACGATCCGGCAGGGCCGTGGTCGGACCCCGTCCCGTTGGAGGCCGAGGGCATCGACCCGTCACTGTTCTTCGACGACGACGGCCGATGCTGGCTCACCGCCTGCCGCGACGCCGTGGCCGGCGGCGGGCCCGGCGAGCTGTGGATGCGGGAACTCGACCTGGACCGGCTCAAGCTCGTCGGCCCCACCCACGTGCTCTGGCACGGGGCCCTCCGGGGGGCGTGGGTGGAGGCTCCGCACCTGTACAAGCGCGACGGCGTCTACCACCTGATCGCCGCCGAAGGCGGAACCGAACGCAACCACAGCGTCACCGCCGCGCGATCCGACACTGTCACCGGCCCCTATGTCACCGACCCGCGCAGCCCCCTGCTGACGCACCGGCACCGCGGCCCGGACGAGCCCGTGCACAACGTCGGCCACGTCGACCTGGTGGACACCCCCGACGGCGAGACCTGGGCGGTGACCCTCGGGGTACGCCCGATCGCGGGCACTCACACGCTGGGCCGCGAGGTGTTCCTGGTGCCCGTCACCTGGACCGCCCACGGACCCGTCTTCGCCCCGGAAACGGGCAGCGTGCGGCTGACCGAACGGCTGCCCGGGCTCGCGTCCGCACGGCAGGAGGAGGTCGCCGCGGCGAGCCGGGTGCACTTCGACGAGCCGGTGCTCGGCCTGGAGTGGAACAGCCTGCGGGGGCCGGTCACCGATCTCGTCAGGCCCGCCGCCGACGGGGGAGGGCTGGAGATCGAGGTGACGCCCGAGCCGCTCAGCTCCACCGGGGTGCCGGCCTTCGTCGGGCGGCGTCAGCAGCACGTCCGCTTCCACGCCCAGGCTCGGATCAGCTTCTCGGCGGCGCATCCGTCGGAAGAGGCCGGCCTGACCGTCTTCCAGAACCAGGACCACCACGCCACCCTCGCCCTCACCGTGGACGAGGGCGGGAGCACGCAGGCGGTGCTGACCATCCGGGAGACGGGCACGACGACCCGGCTGGCCACCGCGCCGCTCCCCTCGGGGGAGGCGATACTGGCCGTCGAGGGGGACGAAGCCGGTTACGCCTTCCGCGTCCAGGACCTCGGCACCGATCGCTGGACCGACCTGGCCGCCGTCGAACGGTCCTTCTTCAGCACCGAGCGCGCGGGCGGGTTCGTCGGGGTCTACCTGGGCCTTTACGCGACCGGCAACGGCCGCGCCGGCAGCGGGCGGGCACGGGTGCGCTGGTTCGACTACCGGCCGGGCAGGGGGGCGGCAACGGATTAGCCGCGCGGCCGGGGCGGCGCGGTGCTGCGGCGGACGACCAGTTCGGGAGGGATCCGCTCACAGGAGGCCGGCTCGCCCCGCATCATCCGCAGCACCTGCTCGATCGAACGCTCCCCCAGGGCGACGAAGTCCTGGCGGACCGTGGTGAGCGCCGGCACCAGATAGGCCGCTCCGGCGATGTCGTCGAAGCCGACCAGCGAGACGTCGTCGGGCACCCTGACACCCAGCTCGGCGAAGGCCGCCAGCACGCCCATGGCCATCTGGTCATTACCGGCGAAGATCGCGGTCGGGCGCTCATGTCCCTCGCGGGTGACCAGGTAGTGGGCCAGCCGGTAGCCGCTGTTGCCGGTGAAGTCGCCCTCGAGCAACTCACCGCGGGCTCCCGCCTCGTCCCTCAGCGCGGCCCGCCAGCCCTCGACGCGGGCGCGCGCGTCGAAGGTCCGCAACGAGCCGGTCAGGTGAGCGATGTGGCGATGCCCCAGCTCCAGCAGGTGCCGGACGGCCAGCCGCGCGCCGAACTCCTGGTCGAGCTCGACGAAGCCGAGGTCCGGATTGGGGACGTTCCCCGACATGATCACGGTCATGGGCACGCCGGTGACGATGTCGGCCAGGGCGTCCACCACCATGGGCCGGTCGGCGATGACGGCGATGGCCTCGACCGCCTGATCGGTGAGCCGTTGCAGCGTCTCGGCCAGGTCCATGGTGGTGCCGCCCTGCCAGCTGGCCAGGTTCACCCAGTATCCGGCCCGCTGCGCCGTGGTCTGCACGCCGCGCAGGATGCGGGGCAGCTCGTACAGCTCGGTGCCGGCGAGCACCAGGCCGATCGTCGAGGACCGGCGGCTCTTGAGCGCGCGGGCGACGCTGTTGCGGCGATAACCGAGCTTCTCGATGGCGGCCTCGACCCGGGCCCGGGTCTCCGGCCGCACGGAAGGGTGGTTGTTGAGGACGCGGGACACGGTGATGTGCGACACGCCCGCTTCGCGCGCCACATCCACCATGCCTGGTGCCCGGTTCATGTCCTTCGCTTCCCCACCTCACCGGGACATACCCGTCTGCCGGTGTTGGTCCGATGGTGCCGCACCCGCTGCGCGCTCACGCCCGGCACCGGGGGGACCGCCGCTGACGCTGCCGGCGCCACGCGGTAAACGGATCATATCTCGCCGGTCGTCCGACCTGGGCACGACGTTCGGGCAGGTGGAACGGGGCCCCCGGGTGGCCTCGACCACGTCCGTCCGGGGCATGCGCAGGTCCGTGCCGGGCGAACAACGCTCCCGCCCTGCTTCGGACCACTGCGCCATGCCCCGCGGCCGAGACACCTCCCCGCGCTCAACCGCTTGACACAGAGAGGCGCCACTTCGCCGGACGTGACCCCTCGATGAAGCTCAAACCGGGCGAATCAGCGGCTACTCCCCTGCGACGCTTGACGGCTTTCGGCCATCGAGCCCGGCCCACCTCGCACGGAGGGCGTGGGCGGCCGCCTTGGGACGCCGGTCACGGGTGAAGACGCCCTTCTTGTTGCCGTCCACCCGGTGGATGCCGGGAGCGGTCTGGAAATCGGCGAAGTTCCACACGTGCTCCCCCACCACCGCGTCGATCCGGTCGAAGATGCGGTGGTTGGCCTCCAGGTAGGAGAGCTGGTACTCCTCCGTCCAGGGGATGTCCCACACCGAGTGCTGCCCGGGCATGGAGTCGGCGCCGTACTCGCTCATGATGATCGGCTTGCCGTACTTCTCGGCCCAGCCGCGCAGGTCGCCCTCGAGGTAGACGCGGGCAGTGGCGAGGTCGCCGGTGGCGACGTACCAGCCGTAGTAGCGGTTGAGGCAGAGCACGTCGAAGAGATCGGCGATGCGGTCGTTCTCGTGCGTCGCGAAGATCACGGCCGCATAGGTCACCGGGCGGGTGGGGTCGAGCTTGCGGGTGAGCTCGACGAGAGGCTCGAAGTAGTCACGCGCGCCCTCCTCGTTGGAGGCGGGCTCGTTGGCGATGCACCACATGACGACGCTGGGGTGGTTCTTGTCCCGGGCGACCAGCTCGCGGAGGTGCCGGGCGTGCGCCTCCCGGGTGGCCTCGCCGAAGGTCTCCGGGGAGAAGGTGGGCCGGGGCGGCGCACCCATGAGCCCGGAGGCGACGGCCAGGTTGAGCCCGACGGCGGCGGTCTCGTCGATGACGACGATGCCGTGCCGGTCGGCGAACTCCAGCACCTCCTCAGCGTAGGGGTAGTGCGAGGTGCGGAAGGAGTTGGCGCCGATCCACCGCATGAGCTGGAAGTCGTGGACGAGGTAGGCGGGGTCGTGACCCTTGCCCCGGACCGGAGTGTCCTCGTGCTTGCCGAAGCCGGTGAAGTAGAACGGCTCGCCGTTGACGAAGAACTCGGTGCCGCGCACCTCGACGGTGCGCACCCCGAAGGGCTGCACGTAGACGTCGGTGTCGGCGATCTCCACCTCGAGGTCGTACAGGTAACCCGCGCCAGGCCGCCAGAGGATGACGTCCTCGACGCGGAGGTCGCCGTGCGCGCCGTCAGCTTCGGCCACGCAGGTTCCGGACGCGTCCAGCACCCGGACCCGGACCGGGGCGGGCTCGCTGGTCTCCACCGAGTAGTGGACCGTCCCGTCGAGCTCCGTCACGATCGTGATGTCCTCGATGTGGACGGCGGGGCGGCTGTAGAGCCAGACCGAGCGGGCCAGGCCCGCGTAGTTGTAGAAGTCGTGCAGGTACTGCTGCTGCCGTCGGCCGTCCGGGGTCGTGATGACGGTGCCGGGCGGGATGGTCGTGTCGGTCAGCTCGTTGTTGACGCCGATGGTGAGCCGGAACTCCTCCCCTGCCCGCACGTGCTCGGTGATGTCGGCTTCGAACGGCAGGTAACCGCCCGCGTGCTCGGCCACCAGGACATCGTCGACGTACACCTTCCCCTCGTGGGTGGCGGCGTCGACGCGAAGGACGACGCGCTCGTCCGCCCAGCCGCGGGGCACCCGCACCTGGCGGTGGTACCTCACCCAGCCCACGTGGTCGCGGATGGCGCTGTCGGTGAACAGGTCGTTGTAGCTGGCGGGCACGGCCACGTCAAGGGTCTGCTCGCCGACGGTGAAGCGCCAGATCCCGTCCAGGTTGACGAGTTCGCGCGTGGGGGTGGAGCGGGGCTTCAGCATCAGATCTCCCCGCGGCGGGCGACCTCGCCCAACCAGGCCAGGCTCGGTTTGGGCGTGCGTTCGAACGTCTCGCGGTCCACGGCGATGAGGCCGAAGGTGGGCTTCCAGTGCCCCCACTCGAAGTTGTCCAGCGCGCTCCAATGGATGTAGCCGCGCACGTCGATGCCCTCGTCCATGCAGGAGAACAGGTGGTGCAGGGCCTCGGAGGTGTAGCGGATGCGCTGGGTGTCGTCGGTGGTGGCGATGCCGTTCTCGGTGATGAGAATCGGCGTGCCGCCGGTCACCTGCCGGGCATGCCGTACGGCGATGCCGATCGCGTCGGGCCGGTAGGCGTTGCCGGTCAGCGTGGTGTCGGGGCCCAGCGGGTGCGGGACGATGCCGTTCTCGTCGACCGCCTGGCTGGAGTAGGACTGCACACCGATGAAGTCGTCGCCGCGGGCCGGCTCCAGGTAGAGGTTCTCGCGGATGTCCTGCAGCTCGCGGAGCAGGGCCTCGTTGCCCGGCGTCGGGGTGAGCGCCTGGCAGGCCACGGTCCAGCCGACCTTGGCGTCGGTGTGCTTCTTCAGGATCTCGCGGGCGGCCTCGTGCGCCTCGACCAGCCTGCGTCCCACCTCCGGATCGGGGTTGGGCAGCACGGGGCGGGCGGCGCCCTCCACGGTCGGGCTCATCCACGATGCGGCGTCGCCCGTCTGCGCCAGCCGGCTCATGGTGATCATCAAGGCGAGCATGTTCGGCTCGTTGATCGTGCAGATCCATTCGACGCCGTCGAGGATGCCGGTCGCGGCCTGGATGTAGGCCCGGAAGCGCTCGATCGCCTTCTCGCGCATCCAGCCGCCCTCGGCGGCGAACCAGCGCGGGTGGGTGAAGTGGTGGAGGGTGACGACCGGGCTGAGCCCCAGCTCCAGGGCGGTGTCGATCATCCGGCGGTAGTGGGCGAGCTCGGCGCGGGAGAACCGGCCGGGCTCCGGCTCGATGCGGGCCCACTCGATGCCGAAGCGGTAGGAGTTCAGCCCGGCGTCGGCCAGCAGGCGCATGTCCTCGGCGTAGCGGTGGTAGCTGTCGCAGGCGTCACCGCTGAGCTCCATGCCGGGCATCTGCTGCTCCAGGGCCCACCAGTCGCTGTTGACGTTGTTGCCTTCCACCTGGTGTGGGGCGGTCGCCGCACCCCAGAGGAAGCCGGAGGAGAGTTCAGGCATGGTTGAGTCCTTGCTAGGAACCGTGGGGGTGACGTCACGCTAGCACCGAAAACCGAATCACGATACTAATTTGGGGGGGCCATGTCCGAATCGACCAACCGCGGGCCGTACGCGAAGACGGCTGCGGTACGGCGGCGCATCCTCGAGGCCTGCGTGGACGCGTTCGGCGAGACCGGCTTCTACGGCGCCACCATGAAGGACATCGCCAAGCGCGCCGGCATCAGCCACACCGGGCTGCTGCACCACTTCCCGCGCAAGGAGGACCTGCTCCTGGGGGTGCTGGAGCTCCGCGACGAGCGCGGCACCGCGTTTCTGGAGTCGGCCGGCGCGCTGGACCCGTCCGTGAACCCCGTTGAGACGCTCAACGGCATGATCGCCGTCGTCGTGGACAACGAGCTGCAGCCCGGACTCATGGAGCTGCACTGCGTCCTGTCAGGCGAGGCGACCTCCGCCGAGCACCCCGCGCACGAGTACTACGCCAACCGCTACCGCATGCTCCGGCGCTTCTACTCTGCCGCCTTCGCCGCCCTGGCCGAGCGCGGGCAGCTGAGCTCGCCGATCGACCCCGAGACCCTGGCCACCATGACCATCGCCCTCATCAACGGCCTGCAGGCGCAGTGGCTCTTCGACCGCGACACGGTGAAGGTGGAGTCGGCGATCCGCCAGTTCCTGGCCTCGGTCGTCGCCGGAATCTAGCCGTTGATGCGGTAGAGCGCGTGCAGCAGCGGCCAGGTCACTTCGGCCATCTCGGCCGGAGGACGCGGGCATCCGCGCTGCAACCAGTCGACGGCCACCCCGATGAGCGCCCCGGCGGTGAAGGCCGCCGTGACGTCATGCGGCACGCGCTCGGGCAGGCGACCGTCGACGCCCGCGACCAGGCGGTCGCGGGTGGCCTCGACGATGCGACCGCGAATGTGGTCCAGGACCCGCGCGCTGCCCTGCGCCCCCAGCAGCGCGCGGTAGAGCCCCGCGTGCTCGGTGAGGCTGGCGAAGAACGCCGTCAGCGACTCGGTCGCCTCCTGGGCCAGATCGTCCGCACCGGGTGTGGGCTTGGGCACCGACTCGATCAGACCGTCGATCATCGTCGTGCAGGCGTCCTCGGCCAGCTCGTGCACGTCGCGGTAGTGGTCGTAGAAGGACGAGCGGCTCACCTCGGCGAGTTCGGCGACGTCGGAGACGCTGATCCTGGCCAGATCCCGCTCCGCGACCAGCCGGATCAGCGCGCGGGCCAGGGCCGCTCGGGTGCGGCGGACGCGCCGGTCGCTCGACTGGGTCTTGATCGTGGCCACGCTGCCAGCCTATCGTATGCCGACATGTGTAGGTTTCCCTACAAGTGTAGGCTAGCAACGTGACACAACCAGAAAGCGTGCTGATCGTCGGCGCGTCGGCAGCCGGGCTCGGCACCGCGGAGGCGCTCCGGCGGCACGGCTACCGGGGACGGCTGAGCCTCCTGGACGCGGATCCGCATCTCCCCTACGACCGGCCGCCCCTGTCGAAGCAGGTCCTGGCCGGCGTCTGGGAGCCCGTCCGGGCTCAGCTGCGCAGCGGCGAGCAGATCCAGGCACTGGGCGCCGAGTTCGTACGCGGCGATCCGGCCGTCGCGCTGGACGCGGCGGCCCGCGCCGTCACCACCGCCTCCGGCCGGAAGCTCGACGCCGAGGTCCTGGTCATCGCCACCGGCCTCACGCCCTGCCGGCTTCCCGGCCAGGACGGGCTGGCGGGCGTGCACGTCCTGCGCGGCCTGGACGATGCGCTCGCCCTGCGCCGCGACCTGACCGCAGCCCGGCGGCTCGTGGTCGTGGGCGAGGGGGTGCTGGGCGCGGAGGTCTCCGCCACCGCCCGCACGATGGGCCTGGAGGTGACCCTCGCCGGGCTGGGCCGGACCCTGCTGGGCGGCCAGCTGGGCGAGGTGGCCGGCTCGATGCTCGGCCGGATGCACGCCGAGCGCGGCGTCCGGCTGCGGCTCGGCGTGCCGGTCGACGGGCTGACCGGCGCCGACGGGCACGTCACGGGGGTACGGCTGGCCACCGGTGAGCACCTGCCAGCCGACGTGGTCGTGGTGGCCATCGGCTCGCGCCCGGCGACCGGATGGCTGGAAGGCAGCGGGCTCCCCCTGGGCGACGGCATCGAGTGCGACGCGCACTGCCGCGCCGCCGAAGGCGTCTACGCCGTCGGCGACGTCGCCTCCTTCGATCACCCGAGGCACGGGCGGCTGCGGCTGGAGAACCGCACCAACGCCACCGAGCAGGCCCGGTCGGTCGCCCTCGGCATCCTCGGCGACCACCGGCCGTACAGCCCGATCCCCTACTTCTGGACCGACCAGTACGACATCAAGATCCAGGGATACGGCCTGCCCTCGCCGCAGGCCGAGATGACCATCGAGGACGACGATCCGGCACGAGGCCGCTTCACCGCCCTCTTCCGCCAGGACGGCCGGGTGACCGGCGTGCTCGGCTGGAGCATGTCCAAGCAGGCCCGCCTTCTGGCCACCACCCACCTTTCCGAGGAGTAACCGCATGACCCTGGCCTATCCGATCCCCAACGACGCCGCGCTGGACCCGCCCGCGGAATGGGCCGAGCTGCGCGAAAAGTGC
>NZ_BAAAVI010000043.1:0-25169 GCF_039534445.1 Streptosporangium fragile
CGGCGTCCTTGCAGGCACGGGCGACACGGACGGCGATCTCCCCGCGGTTGGCGATCAGGACCTTCTGCACCGACGTGGTTCCCTTCAGTACGCGTGGACGAGGATGGCGGGCGGCCTCCCACGGAGTGTAAGCGGCCCCTGATCGCGCGGGCGCGGTGGGTCGGGGGCGCGTCTCACCTCCCGAGGTAGGCGCCGCCGTTGACGTGCACGACCTGCCCCGTTATATGACGGGCCCCCGGGGAGGCCAGGAAGCACACCGTCTCGGCCACGTCCTCGGGAGTGCCGGCCCGCCCGTTCCTGGTGCCCTCCACCCGGCGGCGTACACCCTCCTCGGTGAGGCGGCCCCGGAAGAACTCGGTGTCCAGGATCAGACCGGGGGAGACCACGTTGGCGGTGACGCCCCGCGGGCCCAGCTCGGCCGCGAGGTCGGCGGTCCACGCCTCCACCGCGGCCTTGGCCGCCCCGTACGACCCGGAGCCGGTGCCCCTGGCCGCGATCGAGCCGATCGTGATGATCCTGGCCTGCTCGGCCAGCCGCGGCGCCAGCGCGGTCGTCACCAGCACGGCCGAGAGCAGGTTGGCGTTGAGGTTGGCCCACCAGCCCTCGGCCACGTCCATGAGGTCGTCGCCGGAGGGCACGCGGTCCAGGTTGGTGTTGCCGCCCGCGTTGTTGACCAGGACGTCCACCCGGGCCGGGAGGAGGTCCAGCGCCTCGCCCACCGCGACCGGATTGGCCGCGTTGAACGGCACGTAGGAGACGCCCAGCCGCTCGGCCGCCTCCTTGAGCACATGTTCGCGCCGGCCGGTGATGGTCACCCGGTCGCCCTGCGCGGCGAACGCCGCCGCGACGGCGTAGCCGATCCCGGTGCCTCCGCCCGTCACCACGATCTCACGCACGTCTCACGACTCCCTGCATCACGAAAAATCAAGACAGAGAAGAACGTTAGCCGCTTCAGAAGGGCGGGAAGGTCCATAGCCGCTCGGTATAACCACGATCCACTGGTGATCCACCCGCCTATCGTGATTTCGTTTGGTGACCCCTCGACACCGATCCCGAAGGAGACTGGCATGAGCCAGAACTTGCTCGGCGGCAATCCCGCGGAAATGCAGCAGATGGCCACCCAGTTCACCCAGCAGGCGGACCAGGTAAGGGCCACCGTGGCCGCTCTCGACCGGGAGGCCGCAAAGGTCGGCACGGCCTGGACGGGCCCCGGCGCCCAGCGATTCAGCGAGGCCTGGCAGAACTACCGGGCGGCTTTCCAGCGCATGTCCGAGGAGCTCGCCGAGGCGTCCCGGGTCATCAACACCTACCGGGGCAATATCGAGTCCGCCACCCGATAGAAAACGGTCCGCCAAAATACCTGAAATGCCCCGGCCCGCAAGGGCCGGGGCATTTCCCGTACGCGGGCCTCATCCCCGTACCCCGGCCTCGGTGCCGGGCCGTCGTTCCCTCGGCCGCTCTCCCCGTGGATCACCCGGATCACCTCGCCCGGCGTCGCCCGGACGTCGCTCAGGCGACCGCGGTCTGGATGGGGGTCACCGAGCCCAGGGTGACGAGCAGGCCGCGGCCCGGAGGGCCGCCGACCGCGCCGCGAGGCAGGCGGACGTTGAACAGGTCGCCGTCGGCGGGGCTCTGGACCGACAGGAGCAGGCCGGTCCGGCCCTTGCGGGCCTCGGCGACGAAACCGCGGTAGGCGGTGGCCAGATCACCGGTGGTACCGCCGATGACCAGGCCGTGCTCGGCGTCCCTGCCGGTGCGCAGCACCTGCTCCAGCGCGGCGCCCAGCGGGGAGTCGGGAGAGACCAGCTCGGCGTCGTCGACGATCACCACGTAACGCTCGTGGCCCGCGACGGCCCCGTGCAGGTCGCCGTCCGCGTCCAGTACGGCCAGCACGCCGGGTGCGTCCACCAGGGTGCACAGCGGGCTGCGCCGGGGGGTGACGAGGACCGTCGGCGTGCCGTGCGACAGCAGCGAGTGGGTGGCGGTCAGCAGCGCCGTGGACCTGCCGGACCTGGACGGGCCGGCGACGACCGCGGCGGGGCCGTGGGCCAGCAGGTCGACGCCGAGCGGGGCCAGCGAGTCACCCCCGGCGCCGAGCAGTGCCCACAGCGGTGACGGCGGCTCGAAGGAGGGCACCAGGTCGAGGGCCTGGGCCGCGGTGATGCGCATCGGCAGCGCGTCCACCCGCAGCGGCGGGTCGGCGGTGAGCTCCGGCGCCGAGCGGGCCAGCGCCTGGAGCGCGCCCACCTGCGCCGGTCCGGAGGGGTCGTCGCAGAGCAGCGCGATCTGGCTCTCGGTCGTGCCGTGCTCGCCGACGGACAGCGCGCGCCCGGGGACGAGGGCGGCCGGCAGGTCCTTGACCGGCAGCCCGGCCAGCGCGTAGTCGGCGGGATCGGCCAGCCGCAGGATCAGCCGGTCGTCGAAGACCGTGGAGATCTGCCCGATCAGCGCCGACCTGTCGCCGGTCACCACCGCCCGCAGCCCGACCGCGGGGCCCTCCCGGAGCAGCTGCATCAGCGACTCGACGAGCCGCCCGTAGTCGTACGCCTCGAAGGCGGCGACGAACCCCTCCCAGCGGTCGAGCATCAGCACCAGCCACGGTAGCCGGGGCCCGTCCGCGGCGGCGCGCAGCTCGGCCAGCGAGGCGTACCCGGCCTCGGCGAGGAGCTGCTGGCGTCGCCCCACCTCGGCGCGGAGCCTGGCCAGCAGCCGCTCCACCCGGTCGAGCTGGTCACGGGTGACCACCGCCCCGCAGTGCGGCATCGCCACCAGCGGCAGCAGCGACCCCGAGCCGCAGTCGACCGCGTGCAGGTGGACGTCGTCGGGCGAGGCGCCGGCGGCGATCGCCCCCGCCAGCGTGCGCAGCGCGGTGGACCGTCCGCTCCGCGAGGCACCCGCGACGAGCAGGTGGCCGCCGTGGGCGAGGTCCAGCGCCAGCGCCTGCCGGTCCTGCGCCCATGGCAGGTCGGTGACCCCGAAGGCCAGCGGCGGCACCTCCTCGACCCCCGCCCGGTACGGGAGCGTCCCGCCGGGCGAGGCGGGCAGGACGACGAGGTCGTCCAGCGGGGGGAGCCAGGGGCTGGGCTGCTCGCGGATCCCGGCGACGCGGGCGGCCTCGGCCAGGGCGTCGGCGAGCAGGGACAGGTCGGTGACGTGGCCGCTCTCGGCGGCACCGCCGGGCGCCGCCGGCGGGTGCCCCAGCGCCCGCCAGCCGATCTCCGTCACCCGCACCCTGGAATCGCCGGAGGCGGCGGGTCCGCGCCCGCCGATCCTCGCGGTCTGCACGGCCGTGGCCGCGCCCGCGCCGGACTTCACATAGCAGCGGCCGGGGGTGGACTTGGCGATGTGGGCGGCGTCGGGGCGGCCGATGACGTCGGCCGACTCCGCGGCCTCGGTGACCCGCAGCGCGATCCGCAGGGAGGTGTTGGCCTGGATGTCGGCGGTCACCACGCCGCCGGGCCGCTGGGTGGCCAGGATGAGGTGGATGCCGAGCGAGCGGCCCCGCCGGGCGATGTCGACCAGCCCGGTCATGAAGTCGGGCAGCTCGCTGACCATGGCCGCGAACTCGTCGATGACCAGTACCAGCCGGGGCAGCGGGGGCGGCGGTTCGGCGCGCCCGCGCAGCGGTCTGGCCGGGGTCGCGCCGCCGGCGACGAGCAGGTCGCGGGAGGCGCGGGCCGTCCGGGTGTCACGGAGCTCGTGGTAGTCCTCGATGTCCTTGGCCCCGGCGGCGAGCAGCAGGCGCTCCCGGCGGCGGATCTCCGCGGCCAGCGAGGCCAGGGCCCGCTGGGTCAGGTGGCCGTCGAGGTCGCTGACCATGCCCACCGTGTGCGGCAGCCGCACGCACTCCTTGAACGCGGCTCCGCCCTTGTAGTCGATCAACACGAACGTCATCTCGTCCGGCCGGTTGGCCACCGCCAGCGAGCAGATGAGGGTCTGCAGCAGCTCCGACTTGCCCGCGCCCGTGGTGCCCGCGATGAGCGCGTGCGGCCCGTCCCTGCGCAGGTCGACGGAGAACGGCCCCTCCGGGCCGATTCCCACCACGGCCTCGGTCGACCGTCCCCAGCGCTCGGCCAGGGCCGCGCCCGAGGGCGAGGGCAGGTCCAGCAGGTCGAGCAGGCGGGCGGCCCCGGGCAGGGCCTGCGCGGCGTCGGCGCGGCTGACGTCGCGGATCGGCGCCATGGCGCGGGCCAGCCGGTCGCACCAGGAGACCGACACCTGGTCGGCCAGGATCTCGCCGAGGCCGTCCAGGCCGCCGCCGCGCAGCCGGACGGTGCCGTCCGGCGCCACGTCGGCGACCGTCGCGCACTCCTCGGGCAGCAGCCGCTGGTCACCGTCGACCGCCAGGGTGTGGACGCCCGCCCGCGGGCCCTGCCGCAGCACCTGCGGCATGCCGGGCAGGGCGCGCAGGGCCTGCGCGCCGTCCAGGACGACCAGCACGTCGTAGGGGCGCTCGTCGTAGACGGGTGCGGCGTACGGCTGGTCGGCCCCGCCCAGGTCGCCCCAGCTGGTCGGGATCCGGACCGGCGCGGCCGCCGGGCCTGCGGCGTCGTCGCCGAGGCGCTCGTCGATCAGCGCGGCCAGCTCGCTCACCCGCCGGGCCGCGGCCTCCGGGTCGGCGCCGACCAGGGCCACGCAGTCTTCGCCGCCGCGCGGGGCGCAGTGGGGCAGCCAGCGGACCCAGTTCCACCGCTCCTCGCCGTCGCCGTGCGCGGACAGTACGACGATCGCCAGGTCACGCGGGCTGTGCAGGGTCGCGGCCTGGCCGACCAGCCAGCGCGCCAGCCCGGTCGCCGCCTCGCGGGGCCCGGTCAGGCCGGCCACTCCCAGGCGGCGCATGGCCAGCGCCACCGGGACCGCGTGACAGGTGGGCGGGGCGGGCAGCGGGGTGTCGAGTGGCGCGGAGCGCTCGGGGGTGAACTCCAGGTCGGCGGGGAGGTCGGCCAGGCCCACCCGGAGCCGGAGCGCGTCCGGGTCGTGACCGCGCCGCTCCCAGAGCCGCCGCCGGGGGCCGGTCACGGTGAGCAGCACCTCCGCCGGGTCGGGCGCGGCGGCGCGGCGGGCGGCCTCGTCGTCGGCGCGGGCGCGCTCCACGGCGGCCTCGAAGGCCGCGAGCCGCTCCCGGTACTGCTTGACCTGCTGGCGGTACTGCTTGCGGCCGTGCCGCCGGTCGCTCCACCACTGGCCGATCATGATTATCGGCGTCATGAGCGCGAACAGCAGGAAGTACCAGGTCTTCAGGGCCCAGGCCATGCCCAGTCCGAGTACGGCGGGCAGGAACGCGGCCAGCAGCTGCAGCCGCATGGTCTCGGCCCGTCTGGGTTCGGCCGGGACCTCGAAGCGCCGCGCTCCGCCCGGGGGACGGAGCCTGGGCGGCCGGTTGTAGGCCAGCCCCCCGTCGGGCTGGGCGTCCAGGTGCGCGTCGGGCGGCTCCGTGGCCTTGAGGGTCAGCACGGTCCCGCCGCAGGCCAGCAGGGCGTGCTCGGGCCAGGGCACCTGTTCCCGCAGGGGTGCGCCGTCCAGCAGCGGCGACGCCTCCGGCGCCGGCTCCACCGTGATGGCGTCGGGGGTGAGCCGCACCACGGCCGCCTCGGCGGGCAGCGCCGGGTCGGGGACGGCGACCGCGCAGGCGGGGTCGGAGCCGACGGTGTGGACGCCGAGGCTGAGACGGTGCACCGAACCGGCCGCGGGCCCGCCGATCACCCGTACCTCCACGATCCCGCCGGGCTCCTCGGCGAGTGTGGCCCCGGCCAGGGAGCGGTCGAGCGTGACGAGGTCGCCGTCGCGCAGCAGCCCCGCCGCGCGGGCGGAGGAGTCGAGGGGGCGGCCGTCCAGCCAGAGGGTGGGGGGCTTGGCGTCGGCGGAGGCGTGTCCCATCCCGTAGGGGGCCCTGCTGCGCGTCAGCCGCACCACGTTGCTCGGGCGCTCGCCGCCCTGTCCGGCGAGGGACTCCGCGAGCCGCCCCACCGTGGTCGTGTCGTCGCCCTCGACCACGACATCGCGGTCGGCGTGCTCGCTGAGCACGGTGAGCATGATCCGCATCGCCGCTCTCCTCGGGTCAGGCCCCCGGTCCACCGTACAGAGTGCGGGCGGCCCGGGAGAGGGGGTTCGCGGCAACGCGCGGACCGGGTGGGCGCGTGGTACGCGTACCGGGACGGGCGCCGCCGGCGGGCGCGGCGGGCGGACGCCGGGGGCGCGGGGCGGGTTCCCGGCCGGGTGCCGGAGGTGCACAGGCGGTGCCGGGGTCGGGTGCCGGAGGTGCACAGGCGGTGCCGGGGGTGGGCCGGCATCCGTACTGGTGTGTGGACTGGTATGTGGAAAACGTCCCGGCCTGTGGACAGCGGCCGGGTACTACTCACCGGTTATGCCGATCTATATGGGCATTCGGCGGTTCGGACGCTCCTGAGCGGTTGGGGCTCCGCCGGCCCGGGCTGTGGAAAACCTGTTCGGAGAGCCGGTGCGGCGAGCCCTCGTCCTGGCCTGCAGCTCGCCGGTCTTCTCCTCCAGCAACCCGGCGTACGCGTTGACCTCGGAGGTCACCTCGACCAGCCCGGTGGCGGCGCGGTGCAGTCCCACGACGACCCGTTCCGTCGCCGGCGCGGTCGTGATCCGCTCGACCCCGCGGCGGCGCAGGCGCTCGACCACGGAGAGAAGAAGGAGCCTGATACGTCCTTTACCTGGCGCTTGACGTTCTGACGACTTGGCCATATCGCCAGCATGGCACATTTTGAACAGGTTCAGGGTTAAGGAGGATGCACATCCGGGCTGTGGCGGGGTGAAGCGATGATGACTTAACGCTGGATTCATGAGTGAAAATAGTGGGGCGGTTGTTACGAGCGATAATCGCTGTCCATATCATCCGGATAAGCCTCCTGTCATCTAGCCAAAACGACATGTTCTTCTATGAGGGCGTTGACAGACGTGTTCCTATCAAACGAGCATGGGTCCTGGCTTTTGCCCGGCAGTCGGTCGGCATGGTGCGCATAATGGCGTAAATTCGACCAGTAGTCCCCATATTTATGATCACTCTGGGAGTCCCCCTGCCCATGAGGACCAGTGAGAAGCCAACGGGCCGCGTCCCGGTGAACGCCGAGCGGCAGACGTCGGCGGCCGCCCTGTCCGGACCCGCGTCGCGCAAACTCCCCGTGCCCCCGCGCGAGCGCAAGCCCGCCCTCGCGGCCCTCGCCGTCCTGCTGATCCTGGGCGGTGCCCTGGCCACCACCCTGCTGGTCCTGCGCAGCGGCGACCGTGTCTCGGCGATCGCCATCTCCCAGCAGGTCGGCGCCGGGCAGCGCTTCACCGAGGCGGTGATGAAGGAGGTCCAGATCGCCGACACCGGCATCGGCTACGTCGCGTGGGCCGACCGCGCCCGCGTCGCGGAGAACTACGCCCGCGTCACCCTCATCCCGGGAACGCTCCTGACCCGCGACATGGTGGTCTCCGCCAGCCGGGAGCTCGGTCCCGGCAAGGCGCAGGTGGGCCTCGCGCTCAAGCCCGGTCAGTCGCCGGGCACCCTGGAACGGGGAGACCGGGTCCAGGTGATCTACGTGCCGAGCAAGGGCGGCTCCACGAACGAGGAGAGCCGCGTGCTGGCACAGAGCGCGCTGGTCCACCAGGTGGGGGCGCCGGGCCGCAGCGGGTCGGGCGGCCTGGTCACCGTGATCGTGGACAGCTCCGTCTCACCGACGATCGTCGCCTACGCCTCCAGCGGCGAGATCGCCCTGGCCGAACTGCCGGGAGCCCGCTGACGTGGCGCTCATCGTGCTGGCCGCCGACAAGGGCGCGCCGGGCGTGACCACGGCGGCCACCGCGCTCGGCGCGATCTGGCCGCGCCCGGTGCTGCTCGCCGAGTGCGACCCGGCCGGCGGCGACCTCGCCTACCGGCTGCCCGCCGCCGACGGGAGCGTGCTCAACCCCGCCAGGGGCCTGCTCACCCTGGGCGCCACCGCCCGCAGGGGCCTGCACCCCGAGCAGATCTACGAGCACACGCAGAAGATCGTCGGCGGGCTGGACGTGCTGGCCGGCCTGACCCACGGCGAGCAGGCGGCCGGGCTGACCTGGCTGTGGGGCCCGCTCGGCCGCGCGCTGGCCGCGCTGCCCGAGGCCGACGTGCTGGCCGACTGCGGCCGTCTCGGCGGCCACCCGCAGACCGCCGAGCTGATCGCCGAGGCCGCGCTGGTGGTGCTGTTCACCAGGGCCAGCCTCGACCACGTCGCCCACCTGCGCGAGCGCCTGCAGGTGATGCCACGCGACGCGCAGGTCGGGGTGGTGGTGATCGCCGACCCCCGGCAGTACCGCACGACGATCGACGAGGTGCGCCGGATCGTCGCCGCCACCGGCAGGAACGTCGCCTTCGTCAGCGGTCTCGCGCACGACCCCAAGGGCGCCGAGCTGCTCCGCGGCCAGTGGGGCGGGCGTCTGGACCGCTCCCTGCTGATCCGCACCGCCCGGGAGCTCGCCGGACGCCTCGCCGCCCAGATCCACGCCCCGGAGCCGGTCCGTTGAGCGCGGGTCTGGGCGCCGGCCCGGCGGGGGCGGGGCCGGGGGCGGGTCCAGGGGCGGATCCGGCGGGTCCGCGTCCCGAGCCGTGCGTACCGTGCGCCCTCCCCGGATCGCCGCGGCGGGACGGCGTGCCCGGCCCGCGTCCCGAGCCGTCGAGCGGAGGGTGGCGATGACCGTCGACCACGCGCTGGTGAAGCGCTTCCGGCAGGAGGTGGGCGACAGGCTCGCCCACCAGCGCCGCCTGGACCAGGCCAGCGGCCTGCCACCGATGACCGGCGAGGACGAGCGGCAGTTCGCCCGCGCGCTGATCGCCCAGGTGCTGGAGGAGTTCGCCCGCGGCGAGATCGGCGTCGGCCGGACCCCTCCCACGGCCGAGGAGGAGGAGGCCCTCGCCGCCGGCATCCACGCGGCGCTGTTCGGCGTGGGCCGCCTGCAGCCGCTCCTCGACGACCCCGAGGTCGAGAACATCGACATCAACGGCTGCGACCGCGTCTTCGTCAGCTACGCCGACGGCCGGGAGGTCATGGGCGAGCCGGTCGCCGACTCCGACGAGGAGCTGGTCGAGCTGATCCAGATCCTCGCCGCCTACAGCGGCCTGTCCAGCAGGCCGTTCGACACCGCGAACCCCCAGCTCGACCTGCGCCTCCCCGACGGCTCCCGGCTGTCGGCGGTGATGGACGTGACGGTCCGCCCGGCGGTGTCGATCCGCCGTTCCCGGCTGGGCAAGGTGTTCCTCAGCGACCTCGTGGGAAACGGCACGCTCACCCCGGAGCTGGGGCGTTTCCTCTCGGCCGCGGTGGCGGCCCGGAAGAACATCATGATCTCCGGCTCCACCAACGCCGGGAAGACCACGCTGCTGCGCGCCCTGGCCAACGAGATCCCGCCGTCCGAGCGGCTCATCACCGTCGAGCGCGCCCTGGAACTCGGGCTCGACCAGTTCCCCGAGCTCCATCCCAACGTGGTCGCCTTCGAGCAGAGGCTGCCCAACTCCGAGGGCCAGGGCGAGATCTCCATGGCGGAGCTGGTCCGCCGTTCGCTGCGCATGAACCCGTCCCGGGTGATCGTCGGAGAGGTCCTCGGCGACGAGATCGTCACCATGCTCAACGCGATGACCCAGGGCAACGACGGCTCGCTGTCCACGATCCACGCCAACTCCTCGATGGAGGTCTTCAACCGCATCGCCACCTACGCGCTCCAGGCCACCGAGCGCCTGCCGATCGACGCCACCCACATGCTCATCGCGGGTGCGATCGACTTCGTGGTCTTCGTCGAGAAGCGCAACGACTACGCGGTGGGCGGCACGCTGCGCCGCTTCGTGTCGAGCGTGCGCGAGGTGGCCGGGGTCGACGGCCGGGTGCTCTCCTCCGAGGTGTTCGCCACGTCGCCCGACGGCAGGGTCCTGCCGCACGCCCCGCTGTCCTGCCTGGCGGAGCTGGCCCGCCACGGCTACGACCCCGGGGGCTGGGCATGATCTCCATCCCGCCGGGTCTGTTCGACCCCCTGGTGCTGCTCTCCGGCATGGCCGTCGGCGCCGGGCTGTTCCTGCTCTTCGTCGCCGTGTACGGGGTGCGCCCCCGGCCGGCCGCTCCGGGGCGGGCGGCAGGCCGGCGCGAGTTGCTCCGCGCCCTGTCCACCCGGTCCGCGGTGGGGGCGATCGCCGGAGTGGGCGTGCTCGTGGTGACCGGCTGGCCCGTCATGGCGGTGGGCGCCGTGCTCCTCTCCCTGGGCTGGCGGGGCCTGGCCGGTGGCGCCGCCGAGGAGCGCGCGGCCATGCGGCGGCTGGAGGGCCTGGCCGCCTGGACCGAGTCGCTCCGCGACACCATCGCCGGGGCGTCGGGCCTGGAGCAGGCGATCCCGGCGTCGATCCGGGCCGCCGCTCCCACGCTCCGCCCGCACCTGCGGGCCCTGGTCGACCGCCTGCACACCCGGATGGCCCTGCCCGACGCGCTCCGGCGCTTCGCCGACGAGCTCGACGACCCCTCGGCCGACCTGGTCGTGGCCGCGCTGATCCTCAACTCCAAGCTGCGCGGCCCCGGCTTGCGCGACGTGCTCGGCGCGCTGGCGGTGTCGGCGCGCGAGGAGCTCGACATGCGCCGCAGGGTCGAGGCCGAGCGCCGCGCCACCCGCCGCAGCGTGCAGATCGTGGTCGGCACGGCCGTCGCCTTCGCCGTCGCGCTGGTCGTGTTCAACCCCTCCTACGTCGCCGAGTACGACGACGCGCTCGGCCAGGCCGTGCTCGTGGTGGTCGCCGGGCTCTTCGGCGCCGGGTTCGCCTGGATGCGCCGCCTGGCCCGTTTCGACAAACCCGCCCGTCTGCTGGGCCTGCCCTCGGGAAGTGAGGCGCGCGATGACTGAGGCGCTGCTCGCGGGATCGGTGCTCGGGCTGGGCCTGTTCCTGCTCGTACGGGCGCTGTTCCCGGCCCGTCCCGGCCTGGTGACGCGCCTGCTGGCGCTCGACGCCGCCAGGGAGGGCACCGACGCGCCCCGCGCGCGGCTCGTCCTGCCCGACGAGGAGGTCAGCGCCTTCCGGCGCGGCCTGGGCGAGCGGATGGCCCGCTTCTACGAGGCCCGCGGCTGGGAGGTCCGCTCCGCCAAGGCCGATCTCGCGCTGCTCGGCAAGTCCTTCGAGGGCTTCCTGGCGACCAAGGTGCTGCTGGCGGTCTCGGGGCTGCTGGCCTTCCCGCTGCTGGCCGGCTGGCTGGTGCTGATGGGGTGGGGCCTGTCCCTCACCGTCCCGCTGTGGGCGGCGCTCGCCGTGGCCGGGATCTTCTTCTTCCTGCCCGACGTGCAGATCAAACGGGACGCCGCCCGGATGCGCCGCGACTTCCGGCACGTCGTCGGGTCGTTCCTCGACCTGGTCGCGATGAACCTGGCCGGCGGGCGCGGCGTGCCCGAGGCGTTGATGATGGCCGTCTCGGTGGGCGGCACGGGCTCCGACGGCGAGGAATCCAACTGGGCCATGTCCCGCATCCGCGAGGCGCTGGGCAACGCCAGGATCGTCGGCATCACCCCCTGGCAGGCCCTCGGGCAGCTCGGAGACGAGATCAACGTCGACGAGCTGCGTGACCTGTCCGCCGCGCTCGGCCTGGTGGCCGACGACGGCGCCAAGGTCCGCTCGTCCCTGACCGCCCGCGCCGCGACCATGCGACGGCGCGAGCTGGCGGAGGTCGAGGGGCAGGCGGGCGAGCGGTCCCAGTCGATGCTCGTCGCCCAGCTCCTGCTCTGCGCGGGCTTTGTGATCTTCCTGAGTTTCCCGGCCGCTATGAAGATGATGGGGTCCTGACCATGCTGAGCCATCCGTGGATCGTCTACGCGATCACCCTTCTGAGCGTGCGGATCGACAGGGCGCGCAACGCCCCCACCCGGGGCGCCTCCGCCGTGGAGTGGGTGATCATCACGGCCATCATCGCCGGGGTGGCGCTCGGCCTCGCCACGCTCATCAGGAACCTCGTCGAGGGCAAGCAGGCGGAGATCTCCAACCAGTTCGGCGGGGGCGGGGGAGGCGACGGTGGCGGCGACCAGTGACCGGGAGCGTGCCCGGGACCGGGACCGGGACCGGGGCGCCACCGCGGTCGAGCTGGCGATCATCATGCCGATCGTGCTGGCCGTCGCCATGCTCGTCGTCCAGGCGGCCCTGTGGTTCCACGGGCGGCAGGTCGCCGACGCCGCCGCCCGGGAGGGCGCCCGGCTGGCCAGGGTCGACACCGAGTCCTGGCGGGAGGACGCCGAGTCCCGAGCCCAGGAGATCCTGCGCGCCATCGGCCCGCGGATCCTCGACGGCGCAACGGTCGAGGCCTGGGAGCAGGGAGACCGGCGCGGCGTGGAGATCACGGCCTCGGCCGTCCAAGTCGTCCCGCTGCTCCCGTCGACCACGTTCAGCGTCACCGCCCGCTTCGGCGGTCCCATCGAGTGTTTCCGCCCCGACGACGGGAGTGAAGGGTGCGAGTGATCTCCCCGCCCCGCGCCCGCCGCGTACGCCGGCTGCCGGGTCCCGAACGTGGGTTCCCACACGCCGAGCCGGGGCCATCGGATCCCGGGGGCCGGTCTCCGCATGCCGGGTGCGGGCCGTCGGGTCCCGGGCACCGGTCACCGGGCGGCAGGCACCTGCCGGTGAGCCGCGAACGCGGGTCGCTGAGCGCCGAGACGGTGCTCCTGGCCCCGGTCTTCCTGCTCTTCCTGCTCTTCCTGGTGGGCGCGGGCCGGGTGGTGGAGGCCCAGGGCGAGGTCAACGGCGCGGCCAGGGACGCGGCCAGGGCCGCCTCCGTCGAGCGGACGATGTCCGACGCCGAGACCGCCGCGGGCGAGGCCGCGCGGGACGCGCTCTCGGGCCAGTGCGAGCCCCAGGTCAGCCTGGCGGGCTCCTCCTGGCAGGAGGGCGGCCGGGTCCGGGCCGAGGTGACCTGCTCCCTCGACCTGGCGTTCCTGGGCTTCGGCGCCGCCAAGGAGATGCGGGGCGACTCGGTGGTCCCGCTGGAGCAGTTCCGGAGGGTCGAATGACCCGCGCCGGGCCGTCCGGAGCAGTTCCGGAGGGTCGGACGAACCGCGCCGGGCCGCCCGGCGAGCGGGGGTCGATGTCGATCTTCACGGTGCTCTTCTCAGTGGTGGTCTTCCTGCTGGCCGGGCTCCTGGTGGACGGCGGAGCCGCCATCAACGCCCGGCTACGGGCCGCCGACGTCGCCGAGCAGGCGGCCAGGGCCGCCGCCGACCAGATCGACGTCGAGCACCTGCGCGCCACCGGCCAGGCCCGGCTGCTGGGAGAGAGCGAGGTCTGCGCGAAGGCCGAGGAGATCGTCTCCGCCCACGGCTCCGACGACGTCCGGCTGGGCGAGTGCACGCTCGGCGGTGGCGAGGCCGAGGTCTCCGTGAGCGTCTCCGTCACCTGGGAGGCGTTCTTCCTCGCGGCCTTCGGCTTCCCCGGGGAGGAGATGGAGGCCACGGCCGCCGCCGGGCCCGACCTCGGAGCGGATGCGGAGCCGGGCGGCGGAGCAGACCAATGACCGTGAATCACTGGCCCGCCGGATGACCGGCGGCGAACCTGGACGGGGAGGGAGACGAATGCCCACGCGACAGCCCGCGCGCATCGGGCCCAGGCGCACCCCGGGCGACCTGCTCGCGGGGGTCTGCGCGCTGGCCGCCCTGATCGCGCTCGTCGCGGGGGTCCCCTACGCCCTGTTCCGGCTGGCCGGGCCCCCGCTCTCGCCCGAGCTGCTCGACCTCGACCTGCTGACCAGCCAGGTGGGCACGAGCACGATCGTCGCGATCCTCGTGCTGCTGGTCTGGGTCGCGTGGTTCCAGTTCGCGGTCTGCGTGATCGTCGAGGTCTACGGCGGGCTGCGCCGGGTCGGCATGCCCGCGCGGGTCCCGCTCTCCGGCGGCACGCAGATGCTCGCCAACCGGCTGGTCTCGGCGGCCCTGCTGCTGTTCACCGTGTCGGCGGTGGCCCTGCCCGTCGCCAAGCTGACCGGCCCGCCGCCCGCACCGCCCGTCGTCGCCGCGGCCGGGCTCCCCGCCGCGCCCTCCCCGGCCGCCGAGGAACGACCGTCGCTGGCGCCGGCGCAGAAGGCCAAGAAGGTCTACGTGGTGCAGCCGCCGCACGGCCGCCACCACGAGAGCCTGTGGGAGATCGCGGAGAAGTGTCTCGGCGACGGCCGCCGGTACCCGGAGATCTACCGGCTCAACCAGCACAAGGAGCAGCCCGACGGCAGTCGCCTGCACATGGCGGATCTGATCAGGCCCGGCTGGGTCCTGGACATGCCGGACGACGCGCGCAACGTGCACATCGTCCCCGCCTCCCAGCCGCGCGACGACACCCTCAGGGAGCACCGCGCCGCCCCCGCCGAGCTCGACGGCCGCACCCAGACCTTCACTCCCGGCCGGGCGGACCTTCCCGCGGAGCCCGGACCCGAGGTCTCCACCCCCCGCGACACCTCCGTCCTGCCCGGGGGAGGCTCCGGCGGATCGAGGGACACCACCAAACGCGACCCGTACACCCTGCCCGACTCCGGCCGTGCCGATCCCCGCGACCCGGCCCGGGTCACCGACCCCGGCCCCGCGGAGCGGCGCGATCCCGGCGCCGCCGACCCGGGGGCGCGCGCCGGCGATCCCGGGCAGGTGGTGGAGCCCGCGGCAGGGCAGGACCCGGGGCTGGGCATGCTCGACTACCTGGCCGGGGCCTCCCTGGCGGCGGCGGGGCTGCTGGCGGCGCTCGGGCGCAGGCGCAGGCAGCAGCTCTGGCGCCGGGCGTTCGGCCGCCGGATCACCCGGCCGAGGGACGACGCGGCCCAGGCCGAGCTCGCGCTGCGGCTCGGCGCCGACGCGCCGGGCAGCCGGATGCTCGACGTCGGGCTCCGGATGCTCGGCCGCTCCCTGGCGGCGGCGGACCGCGTCCCGCCCACGATCTACGCCGCGCACCTGTCGCCGCAGAGCCTCGACCTGTGGATCCACCCGCCCGATTCGGACGCTCCCGCGCCGTGGACCGCCCACGACGACGGCCAGGTGTGGCGGCTCCCGGCGCACGAGGGCCGGATGCTCGACGAGCGGGCGCTGGCCGACGCGCCCGCGCCGTACCCGGGCCTGGTCTCGCTGGGCTCCAGCGGTGAGGGCCGGGTGCTGGTCGACCTGGAGGCCGCCCACGGGCCGATCAGCCTCACCGGGCCGCAGACGACGGCCGCGCTCGCCGCGCTCGCCGTGGAACTGGCCACCAACCGCTGGTCGGACCGGATGCGCATCACGCTCGTCGGCTTCGGCGAGGAGCTGACCGCGATCGCCCCGGACCGGATCAGGTGCGTGAGCGGCCTGGCCGAGGTCCTGCCCGCGCTGGAGGCGGCGACCGCCGGCCGGGGGCACGGCGGCGAGGTGCTCACCGGCCGCGTCCACGGGCGCGCCGCCGACCCGGTCTGGACCCCGCACTACCTGCTCTCGGCCATCGTCCCCACCCCGGAGGAGGGCCGCCGCCTGGCGCTGCTCGCCCGGAAGGGCGTCCGGACGGCCACCGGGTACGTCATCGCGGGCGACGTCCCGCACGCCACCTGGAACTGGACGATCTCCGAGGGCGGCCGGGCCGCGATCGACGCGCTCGGCGTCGAGGTGGACGCGCAGCTGCTGCCCCGCCGTCAGTACCGGGCACTGATCGACCTGTTCCGGGCGACCGAGCGGTTCGAGGGTGAGCCGCTGCCCGACGAGCCGGAACCGGTCCCGGCGTCGCCCTCGGTCGAGGTGCGTGTCCTCGGCCCGATCGAGGTCGTCGGCCCGCCGCCCATGGAGGAGGGGCGGGCCGTGCTCGCCGTCGAACTCGTCGTCTACCTGGCCACGCACCCCGGTGGCGTCCACCCCGTGGTCCTCGGCGGCATCCTGTGGCCGCGGGGCGTGCAGGCGGTGGTCAGGGACGCCACGATCGCCAGGGTCGTCGCCTGGCTGGGCACGGACAGCCAGGGGCGGCCCAACCTCTACGCCGACTCCTCCGGCCGGCTCCGCCTCGGCCCGGAGGTGCGGACCGACTGGGCGGTCTTCCGGGACCGCGTCCGCCGCGCGTCCACCGACCCCGGCGCGTGCGCCGCGCTCCTGGAGGAGGCGCTGGGCCTGGTGCGGGGCCCGCTGCTCAACGGCCGCCCGCGCGGTCGCTACACCTGGCTGGCCGCCGACGATCTGGAGTACGACGTGACCGCGGCCGTCGCGGACGCCGCGCACCGGCTCTGCGAGCTGCGTCTCGCCGCCGGCGAGGCGGACCAGGCCGTGGCCGCGGCACGGGCCGGACTGCTGCTGGCCGCCGACGACGAGGGGCTCTGGCGCGACCTGCTGCGGGCCACGCACCTCACCGGCGACCCCGCCCGGCTCCACGCCGTGGTCGACGCCCTGCACCGCCGGGCCGCCTCGCATCCGTACGGCGGCGGAATGGCCCCGGAGACGGAGGCCCTGATCGACGAGCTGCTGCCCTCGTGGCGGATGCGCTCGGTCCCGTCGGCATGACGGCCGGGACCGCCCCGGTGGGCCCGGGGCGCAAGGCGGGTGCCACGGCCCCCCACGCGGGGGAGGCCATGCCCTCTCGCACGGAGGAAGTCACGGTTTCCCGGGCCGGGGGGATCACGCTTCCCCGCGCCGGGGAGGTGATGCCCCCTGCGGGGGAGGTCGCGGTCTCCCACGCGGGGGAGGGCGCCGTGGCGCGCGGTCGCGGGAGACCGGTCGCGGCGCCCCGCCCTTGGCGGAGGCGGCGAACCATGCCGGATGGCGCATACCGGTGGTTCGGGAGAGCAGGCGCTTCTAGCGTGATCGGTGTGCGTGCCGTGACCGCGCTGGCCCTGACCGTGGCCCTGCTGGCGGGCTGTGCCCCGTCGGCCACCCGGCCGTTCACCCCCGCCGACCTGCCCGCCGAGACCTCCTCCGGGGAGCCGGCGCCGCAGGCGGAGGCCACACCGCGGGTGGAGACGGTCCGGGTCGCGCCGGGGGTCCGGGTGGTGGTCGAGTGGCCCGCCGCGCCCGACGCCGACACGACCGCGATGATCGAGGTTTTCCGCGACCACTTCGCCGACTCCCTCAGGGCCGTCGTGAGCGGAGGCCGCGACACCGGCTATCTCAGAACGGTGCAGGACGAGGCGGGCCGGGACGCGTACTCGTGGGTGCGGGGGTTCCTCGACGCGGGCCGGTCGGTGCGCGGGACCATGCGGTTCTACGCGCTGAACGTCAGTTCGGTCACCGGGCCGGGTGCCCAGCTGGACGTATGTGTGGATCAGACCCGGCTGCGCCCGGTGGACCCGGCGACGGGTGAGGAGGTCCCCAGGCGGTCCTGGTGGGCGCGCGAACCCTACCTCCAGACGGCGGGCATGCGGCGAGCCGACGACGGGACCTGGCGGATCAAAGTGTTCCGCCACGCCCAGCTTCCCAGCGAACGCGCGAAGGGGTGTCTTCGATGATCATTAAAGTGGTCGTTGCGGGGCTGTTGCTGCTCGCTCCCGGGCTTGCCCCGGGCGACCCCGCGCCGCAGGGCGACTCCGGAGCCCGGGGAAAGGGTTTCCAGCACGGGAACACCAGGGGAGTCCGCCTGCAGAACTCAAAGATCATCATTACCGGGACCGGGCTCAGCGGCAAGAGCGACGGCTACCGGCTCAAGCGCCCGTGCTGGTACGAACCCGGGCGTGACGCCGCCGACATGCTGAGAACCCAGGAGTCGGTGCGCGACTGGTGGTTCCGCTTCACCGAGAACCCCACCGAGGAGAAGTACCAGGAGTTCCTCAAGCAGTTCAGGGACAAGATCGGTGAGGAGGGGCGCTGGTGGGCCCCCGCCTACAACTGGGCCGACCCCAACGGCCTGTCCTGCTGGATCGGGCTGGAGCCCTTCGTGTGGGTGCCGCCCGGCACGACCCCGCCCGGCGGGATCACCATCGCCGAGCTCGTCGAGATCGCCCGGGCCGCGCTGACCGTGCCCGAGCCGAAGATCGAGCTCAACCCGGACGCCAAGAGCTACGTCAACCTGCCGACCTGGGTCTGGCTGAGCGGCGTCGGGGAGACCACCCGGTCGGTGACCGCGACGCTTCCCGGGGTCATGAGCGCCACCGTGACCGCCACCCTGGAGGACATCGAGATCGACGCCGGCACCACCGCCGACCGGGCCGAGGTGAAGGAGGACTGCGGCCCCACCGGCAAACCGTACGCCAAGGGGGGCGAGTTCACCTGCGGCGTCCGCTACCTGCGCGCCTCGATCGACCAGCCACGCGATGTCTACGAGCTGACGGTCACCTCCGTCTGGCCCATCGAGGTCGAGGACGACGTGGTGCCCTTCGCCTACGACCCGGTCGAGGTCGGGGTCACCCGTGACGTGCCCGTGGGCGAGGTGCAGAGCACCGTCCGGAAGTCCGGCCGGTGAGCCGGTTCGGGGGTTCCGTGCCGTCGAACGCGGGATCGCCGAGGCGTTGACCGGGTGCTCGATCCCGGACGCGCCTCACGCGGGGTGGCGGGAACCCGAACCCGGCTCGCCGGGGCGGCGGGGTCACAGCGACTCGATCACCCGCACCAGCGGGACGAGCTCGGGCACCTCCACGGCTTCGGCGAGGGCCTCCTTGAGCACCTTGTCGTGCGTCGGCCTGGCTCGGGCGAGCAGGTCGCACCCGGCGGGGGTCACCTCGGTGTAGATGCCCCGGCGGTCGTCCTCGCACAGGTAGCGGGAGAGCAGGCCGCGCGTCTCCAGGCGCGTCACCAGCCGGGTCGTCGCGCTCTGGCTGAGCACCACCGCCCGGGAGAGCTGCTGCATCCGCATGTGCCAGCCGTCCTGGCGGGCCAGGGCGTCCAGCACGGTGAACTCGCTCACGCTCAGGTCGTGTTCCGCCTGGAGCGCGCGCTCCAGGCGGTCCTCGATGCGGGCGTGCAGCGCGGCCAGCGTGCGCCAGCCCTGGGCGCGGGCCTCCACGGCGTCGTCGGGAAGTGGCACGGCTCACCCTCCTCGTCTCCGGCGCGTCACGAGCGGACCGCGCGGTCGGGCAGCGGGCGTCGACGAATAATCCGCTTGTACAAATAATGTTGACGCTGGCTATATGGCCCACTGTATCCGAGGAGCCCTCGCTCGCTTCCCGCTTCGCGCCCACGGCCGGCGTTTCCGGGAGCGTCGCCGCCGTGCTCGTTCCCGGCGATGCGTCGTGTTCGCCGGCGGTGGCCTGCCGCGTTCGGCGCCGGTGGCCTGCCGTGTTCGCCGGCGGCGGTCCACCGTCCGAGCCGGAGCCGGGTGCCGGGGTCGGCTCCCACCTCCTGTCCCGGCTCCCATCCCCCTGTTCCGGCTCGGCCCCGGACGCGCCGGCTCGGGGCTCAGCCGATGGCCCGCTCGTGGGCGAGCAGCCACCGCTTGACCGGTGTGCCGTAGTAGTAGCCCCCCAGCCCGCCGCCGGCCGGCAGGATGCGGTGGCAGGGGACGAACGGCGCGATCAGGTTCTGCGCGCACGCGCCCCCGGCGGCCCGCGCCGCCGTCCTGGGCAGGCCCGCCCGCTCGGCGAGCTCGGCGTAACCGATCGTCACGCCCGCCGGCACCTCGCGCAGGGCGCGGAGCAGCCGCTGCCGTGTGGGCGTGCCCGGCTGCTCGACCGCGACGGCGTCGAGAGCCACGAGGTCACCGTCCAGGTAGTCGCGTACGGCCTGCGCCGGCTCGCCCAGGTCGTCCACCCGGGTCAGTCCTTCGGCCTGGAGCGCGGGTGAGAGCCGCGCGAACATCCGCTGCGGGTCGGCGGTGAAGCCTGCCGCGACGACGACGCCTTCCCGCGCGAGCAGTGCCAGCGGGCCGGCCGGGGTGGGCAGGACCTGTGCTTCGATCATTGGGAACTCCAGAGGTGCAGCGCGGCGTAGGCCCGCCAGGGGCGCCACCGCTCGATGTGGGTGTCGGGGATGCCCAGGCAGGCCATGGCCCGCCGCAGCCCGAGGTCCCCGGCGGGCCAGGCGTCCGGGTCGCGTAGCGCTCGCAGCGCCACGTAGCTGCCGGTCCACGGCCCGATGCCGGGGATCTCCAGCAGCCGGGCCACGGCCTCGGCCGGCTCCTGGGCCCCGTCCAGGTCGATCTCGCCGGCCGCCACCTTCGCGGCGAGCGCCTTCAGCGTGGCCACCCGCCGCCCGGTCAGCCCCAGCCCGCCGAGGTCGGCCTCGGCGAGTTCCGCGGCGGTCGGGAACAGGTGGGTCAGCCCCTCGCCGCCGGTGGGGCGCCCGGCGCGCGCCGCGACGCGGCCGAGGATCGTGCGGGCGCCCGCGACCGAGATCTGCTGGCCGATCACCGCGCGGACCGCCACCTCGAACCCGTCCCAGGCGCCGGGGACGCGCAGCCCGGGGCGGGCGGCGACGAGCGGGCCCAGCGAGGTCCCGCCCAGGGCCGCCGCGATGGCCTCGGGGTCGGCGTCCAGGTCGAGCAGGCGGCGGCAGCGGGCGACGATCCTGGCCAGCCGGCGGGTGTCGTCGACGTCCACGTCCAGCCGGACGTGGTCCGGCCCCGGGGTGAGGGTGATCGTGCCCCCGGGGACGGCCCGGCGGTAGGACACCCCGTCGACGTGCTCCAGCCCGGGAATCGCCCGCGCTCCGAGGAAACCCATGAGCGCCCCGGCGTCGTACGGCTCGCGCCGTTGTAGCCGCAGCGTCAGTGCGTTGCCGGTGATCCGGCCCTCGGCGGAGCTCCGCAGCTCGCCCGGGGTGAAGCCGTACGTCTCCTTCATGACCGCGTTGAACTGCCGCACGCTCCCGAAACCGGACGCGAACGCCACGTCGGTGATCGGCAGCCCGGTCTCGGTCAGCAGCTGCTTGGCCAGGAGCAGACGTTTGGTCCTGGCCACGGCCAGCGGTCCCACGCCGATCTCGGTGGTGAACAGGCGGTGCAGGTGCCGGTCGGTGATGTGCAGCCGTCCGGCCAGGCCCCGCACGCCACCGTCGTCCGCGACGCCCTCGTCGATCAGCCGGAGCGCCCGGCCGACGAGGTCGCCGCGGTGGTCCCAGCCGGGGCCACCCGGGCTCAGCTCCGGACGGCATCGCCTGCACGGGCGGAACCCGGCCGCCTCGGCGGAGGCCGCGTGGCGGTAGAACCGCACGTTGCGCGAGGCGGGCGTGCGCGCCGGGCAGATCGGCCGGCAGTAGATACGCGTGGAGGTGACCGCCGTGTAGAACCGCCCGTCGAAGCGGGCGTCCCTCGCGACCACCGCGCGGTAACAGGACTCGAAGTCGAGCTCTTTCACGGACACACTGACGACGCTATCCGCAGCGTGGAGGTCACGGCTGGCGGGAATCGGACATGGCCGTCGTGCGGGTCCGGGGGGTTGCGCGGTTCCCGGGCGGGGCGTGCAGGTTCCCGGGTGGGGCGTGCGGGTTCCCGGGTGGGGCGTGCGCCGGCCGGAGAAGCGCGGCGGCGGGCCTCACTTGGAGGAGATGCCGACGCCGATCTCGAACTCCCGGTAGACGCGGGCCCAGAACCCGTCGCGCAGCCAGACGCGGGCCTCGGGGTACGGGCGCAGGGAGTGGCCGAGTTCCTTCTCCGCCTCGATGAGCAGCTCGGTGTCGATGACCGTGGGCAGGATCGGGCCGGGGAGCAGGTCGCGGATGTTGTCGCGACCCCGGGTGAGGATCCACTTCTGGGCCACGTGCTCGCCGACCTCCTCGACGCGCGGGCGGCTCGGGCCCAGCTTCGTGACCTGGCCGGTGGGCAGCTTGGGCTTGGCGGGGGTGCGGCCGGCGAACACCTGGGCGGGGGAAGGGGTGATGGGGGCGGCCGGGACCGGGACGGGGGCGGGAGCGCGGCTGAAGAACGAGCGGAGGAAGTCGGCGCTGATGATCTCGACGGTGTCGGACTCCCAGACGAGGCGCTCGGCCTGGTTGGTGCCGTAGGGGGGCTCGACGCCCCACAGGTGGATGCGCACCCCGTAGGCCTGGGCGGCCTCGACGGCCGGGACCATGTCCTCGTCGCCGGCGAGCAGGATGGTGTCGCTCACCGCGTGGTGCCTGGCCAGCGCCTCCAGGTCGCTCCTGATCTGCGCGTCCACCCCCTTCTGCTGGCCGCGGGCGTTCAGGTTGCCCAGGCGGACCTTGACCCAGGGGAGCTGGGCGATGACCCGCTGGTCCACGGTCGGCACCCGGTCGCGGGCGGCGTCGTACCAGTAGATGCGCAGCAGCTCGCCGTGGATGCGCTCCTCGGCGCGCTTCTGCAGTGCCTGGATGAGCTCGTCGGCCGCGACGCGGTACTCCTTGCGCTCTTTTGCTCCCAGGAGGACCTCACCGGCGGCGGCGTACAGATACCCGACGTCGACCAGGACGGCGTATTTCGTACCAATGGGGTGGGACGTGAGGTCCGGGATGGTCATGTCGTCCTCCAGGCCTCGGAACTAGCTGATCGGCTGACTATATGCGCCCATTTCTTAGATGGTCCCAACTCTTGCGCAACTTGACACCCCGTTCTTGGGATCTATCTGGGCAACGCACTCGCTCTCCAGGCACCTTGTCCGGTCACAAGATGTTTTCGCATGCGATGCGAGGGATTACGCCAGTTCCCCGGCTCCTGCGGGGATTTTGCGGCGGCCGTGGTCCGGGCGGCCCGCGTCGAGAGAGCGATCACCACGGCGGCGATCTCCTCCGGCGTCGCGTCCCCTTTAATGATCTTCAAATGGCTCACAGCGGGATGTTCCCATGCTTCTTCGGGGGCAGGGAGGCGCGCTTGTTGCGCAGGGCACGCAAGGCCCTGATGATCTGGACCCGGGTGTCACGAGGAAGGATCACCGCGTCCACATACCCACGTTCGGCGGCAAGATACGGGTTGGCGAGAGTGTCTTCGTACTCGGTGACCAGCCGGGCCCGCTCGGTGTCCGGGTCGGCGGCCGCGGCCAGCTCCCGCCGGTAGAGAATGTTGACCGCGCCCTGCGCCCCCATCACCGCGATCTGCGCCGTCGGCCAGGCCAGGTTGATGTCGGCGCCCAGGTGCTTGGAGCCCATGACGTCGTAGGCCCCGCCGTACGCCTTGCGGGTGATGACCGTGACCAGCGGGACGGTCGCCTCGGCGTAGGCGTAGAGCAGCTTGGCGCCGCGCCGGATGATCCCGTTCCACTCCTGGTCGGTGCCCGGGAGGAACCCCGGGACGTCGACGAAGGTGAGCACCGGGATGTTGAAGGCGTCGCAGGTGCGGACGAACCGCGCGGCTTTCTCCGAGGCCGCGATGTCGAGCGTGCCCGCGAAGCTCATCGGCTGGTTGGCCACGATCCCGACGGAACGCCCTTCGACCCGCCCGAAACCCACGATGATGTTGGGGGCGAACTGCGCGTGCACCTCCAGGAACTCACCGTCGTCCAGGACGTGCTCGATGACCGTGTGCATGTCGTAGGGCTGGTTCGCCGAGTCCGGGATCAGCGTGTCGAGTTCGCGGTCCTCGTCGGTGGCCGACAGGATCGGGTCGGCGTCGAAGACCGGGGCCTCGTCCATGTTGTTGGACGGCAGATAGGACAGCAGCGCCCTGGCGAACTCCAGGCAGTCGGCCTCGTCGGAGGCCTCGTAGTGGGCGACGCCGGAGCGGGAGTTGTGCGTGTGGGCGCCGCCGAGCTCCTCGAACGTCACCTCCTCGCCGGTGACCGTCTTGATCACGTCGGGGCCGGTGATGAACATGTGCGACTTCTCCGACACCATGAGCACGAAGTCGGTCAGCGCGGGGGAGTAGACCGCGCCGCCCGCGCACGGGCCCATGATCAGCGAGATCTGCGGGATCACCCCGGAGGCGTGCACGTTCCGCTTGAAGATCTCGGCGTACAGACCGAGGGAGACGACGCCCTCCTGGATGCGAGCCCCACCGGAGTCGTTGATCCCGATCACCGGGCATCCGGTCTTCAGCGCGTGGTCCATGACCTTGACGATCTTCTCCCCGAAGACCTCGCCGAGCGACCCGCCGAACACCGTGAAGTCCTGGGCGAACACCGCCACCGGGCGGCCGTCGACCGTGCCGTGGCCGGTCACGACCCCGTCGCCGTACGGCCGCTCGCGGTCGAGGCCGAAGTTGGTGGACCGGTGCCTGGCCAGCTCGTCGAACTCCACGAAGCTGCCCTCGTCGAGGAACTCCAGCACCCGCTCCCGGGCGGTCATCTTGCCCTTGGCGTGCTGCTTCTCGACGGCGCGCGCCGAACCGGCGTGGGCGGCCTCCTCCAGGCGCCGCTCAAGGTCGGCCAGCTTCCCGGCCGTCGTGTGGATGTCAGGTTCGACGAACGCCGCCTCGGCGGCTCTGCGGGGCTCGCTCATCCCAGCAGGGTAACCGTTCCCTGACCGGTGAACTATCGGGGGTCACCGTTCGTTGTCGGTGCAGGATCGGCAGGCCGAGGGCACGGCGGACGCAGGAGGGCCGAAGACCATGACGGACGTGATCGAGGCGGTACGCACGCGGGGGCTGCTCAAGAGATTCGGGCGGCAGGTGGCCGTGGGCGGCGTCGACCTGATCGTGCCGCGCGGCAGTTTCGCCGGGCTGGTCGGTCCCAACGGCGCGGGCAAGACCACCACGCTGAGCATGGTCACCGGTCTCCTCCGCCCCGACGGCGGCGTGATCCACATCGGCGGCGCCGACGTCTGGCGTGACCAGGTGGCGGTCAAGAGCCGCATCGGTGTGCTCCCCGAGGGGCTGCGGCTGTTCGAGCGCCTGTCCGGCCGGGAGCTGCTCTCCTACAACGGCCAGCTCCGGGGCATCCCCAAGGCCGAGGTGGAGCAGCGGGCCGAGGAACTGCTGAGGATCATGGACCTGACCGAGTCGGCCGACAAGCTCGTCGTCGACTACTCCACCGGCATGCGCAAGAAGATCGGCCTGGCCGCCGCGCTGCTGCACAACCCCGCGGTGCTCTTCCTGGACGAGCCGTTCGAGGGCGTCGATCCGGTCAGCGCCAACACGCTGGTCGAGGTGCTCCGGCGCTACACCGCCTCCGGCTCGACCGTCGTCTTCTCCAGCCACGTCATGGAGCTCGTCGAGCGCCTGTGCGACTGGGTCTCGGTGATGAGCCGCGGCCGGATCGTCGCCCAGGGCCCGCTGGAGGAGGTCCGCGCGGGCCGCACCCTCAACGAGGCGTTCCTCGGCCTGGTCGGCGCCCACGGCGACGGCACGAGCGGGGAGGAGGGCCTGTCGTGGCTGGGCGCGACCTCGGCGTGAACGCGGAAGGCCGCCGGAGCGGCGACACGGCCGCGACAGGCCGGGAGAGCGCAGACGTGGG
>NZ_BAAAVI010000043.1:25267-50715 GCF_039534445.1 Streptosporangium fragile
GGTGGTGGCCCGGTGGATCAGGTGGGCGTGGGCGGTGGTCCGGTGGACCGGGCGGACGTGGGTGGTGGTCCGGTGGATCAGGTGGGCGTGGGCGGTGGTCCGGTGGACCGGGCGGGCATGGATGGGAAGCCGGTGAGCCACGCCGGCGTGGGCGCCGCCGGTGCGGTCCGTGCCGGCCGGGTGGGGCCGGCGGTGTTCGTCCGGCTCAAGATGCGGCTGGTCGCGGGCAACCTGCGCGGCAGCACCCAGCGCCTGCTCGGGTTCGTCTTCACGGTGATCGCGGCGGTCGTCGTCGCGGGCTTCGGTTTCCTGACGATGGCCATGCTCCGCCTGGCGGATGATCCCGGCGTCGCCGCGGACGTCGTGACCGTGCTGTTCACCGTGCTCCTGGTCGGCTGGGCGGTCGTGCCGCTGCTGGCGTTCGGCCTGGACGACACGCTCGATCCGTCCCGGCTGGCGCTGTTCCCGCTGCGCACCGGTCAGCTCGCGGCCGGCATGTTCGCCGCCTCGATCACCGGCGTCTGGCCGGTCGCCACGCTGGTCGTCATGGCCGGGGCCCTCGTCGGCCTGGCCGGCGGGATCGGCGGGGTGCTCCTGGGTACGGTTGCGGTGCTGCTGCAGTTCGCGCTCTGCATCGTGGTCTCCCGGCTGATCACCACGTCCCTGTCGGGAGTGCTGCGCACACGCAGGGGCCGCGACGTGCTCGCCGTTTCGGTGATCTTCGTCATTCTGGCGGCCCAGCTGCCCAACCTGCTGCTCAACGGCGGCTTCTCGGGCGACCCGATGGCGATGCTGCGCGACGTCGCCTCGGCGCTGCGCTGGACCCCGCCCGGCATGGCCGCGCACGCCATCGCCGACGGCGGCCTCCCGGCGGTCGCCGAACTGGCCCTGCTCGCCGTGCTCACCGTCGCCGCCGGGTGGCTGTGGATCGCCGCGCTGCGCCGGGCCCTGGTCTCGGCGGACGCCTCCACCCAGGGTGCCTCGGTCCGCAACGCGCGGAGCCTGCTGGGCCGGGTACTGCCCGACGGCCCGCTCGCCGCGGTCGCGGTGAAGGAACTCAAGTACGCCCGCCGCGACCCCCGGGGCCGGGTCGGCTGGTTCGCCGCCGTCGCGGTCACCGGGGTCATGGCCTTCTCACTGAGCCGCGACGGCGACGGCCCCACCGGCGTCGCGCTGGCGGTCGCCCCCGCCTGCATCGGCGCGGTGATGATCGGCCTGCAGGCATGCAACGTCTTCGGCATCGACGGACGCTCGCTGTGGATGAACTCCACGGCCTACGCGACCGACCGCGCCTGGCGCACCGACCTCGCCGGACGACACCTGGCGGTGGCGACGATCGCGGTCCCGCTGCTGACCCTGCTCGCCGTGGTCGCGGCCTTCCTCGCCGGAGACCTCCGCTGGGCGGTCCCGGCGGCGCTCACCGCCTGGGGCATCCTCGGGGTGGGGCTCGGTGTGGGCGCGCTGACCAGCGTCTTCCTGCCCTACACCGTGCCCGATCGGCTCAACGCCTTCACCGGCGCGGCCCCCGGCCAGGGCGGCGTGGCCTTCGCGGCGTCCTTCGGCGCGATGATCGGCACCGCCCTGCTCGCCCTGCCGGTCGCCGTGCCGGTGCTGCTGGGCCTGACATGGGTCTGCGCGCTGGCGGTGCCGTACGGGCTGCTGGTCTCCTGGGGCGGCCGGCGGATCGCCGCGAAGGCGGCTTTCGGCCGGTACCCGGAGCTCCTGGAGGCCATTTCCAAGGCCGCGTAAATGGTCTAGTCCAATAGGTGAGACCGCCCTCCGCCGGAGAAAACGGACTAGGTACGCTGACGAACATGTCCGCCACCGTGTCCCATCAGGCAGAGCGCTCTTCCGCTGTCACCGAGATGCCCGACGAGCTGCGCGCGGACGTGCGGCTGCTCGGCGAGCTCCTGGGGCAGGTCATCGCCGAATACGGCGGTGATGACCTGCTCGCCGATGTCGAACGACTGCGAAAGGCCGTCATCGGCGCCCGACGCAGGGAGGTATCGGTCGACGAGATCACCGCGATGGTGGCCGAGTGGCCGATCGACCGCGCGGTGAAGATCGCCCGCGCGTTCACGTGCTACTTCCACCTGGCCAACCTGGCCGAGGAGCACTTCAGGATTCGCACGCTCAGGGTCCGCGACACCGGCGAGGAGCCGCTGCCGGAGTCCCTGGCCCAGGCCGTCCAGGAACTCGGCGGGGAGAAGGTCGCCGACCTCGTCGAGAGACTGCGCCTGCACCCGGTGCTGACCGCGCACCCGACCGAGGCCCGCCGGCGCGCGGTGGTCACCGCGATCCAGCGGATCAGCGCCCAGCTGTCGGCGTACAACAGCCCCGAGCGGGGTGCCGCGGAGCGGGCCGAGACCCGGCGGCGGCTGCTGGAGGAGATCGACCTGCTGTGGCGCACCGCCCAGCTCCGGTCCACCAAGCTCGACCCGCTGGACGAGGTCCGCACCGCCATGGCGGCCTTCGACGAGACTCTCTTCCGGGTGGTGCCGCTGGTCTACCGTGCCCTGGACGCCGCGCTCGGCGGGGGCGGCGGCGCCGAGGAGCCGCGGGCCCGCGCCTTCATCCGGTACGGCAGCTGGATCGGCGGCGACCGTGACGGCAACCCCAACGTCACCGCCAAGGTGACCCGGGACGCCGTGCTCATCCAGGCCGAGCACGTGCTGATCGCCCTGGAGAACGCCACGCTGAGGATCGGCCGCTCCCTGACCCTCACCGCCGCCGACACCCCGGCCTCGCCCGACCTGCGGGCCGCGCTGGCGAGCGCCGAGAACGACCACCCGGACCTGGTCTCGGAGATGGCCACCCGCTCCCCGCAGGAGCCGCACCGGCAGTGGCTGATGTTCGTCGCCGCCCGGATCGCGGCCACCCGGCAGCGCGGGCTCGACCTGGCCTACCGTTCGCCCGCGGAGCTCCTGGTCGACCTGCGCGTCGCCCAGGAGTCCCTGGTCGCGGCAGGCGCCGGGCGGCAGGCGTACGGGGAGCTGCAGAACCTGATCTGGCAGGTGGAGACGTTCGGTTTCCACCTGGCCGAGCTGGAGGTCCGCCAGCACTCGCAGGTGCACGCCGCCGCGCTGGAGGAGATCGCCGCGGGGCGCACCTCCGAGCGGACCGAGGAGGTCCTGGCCACGATCCGCACCATCGCCTGGATCCAGGAGCGGTTCGGGACGACGGCCTGCTCCCGCTACGTCGTCTCCTTCACCCGCTCGGCCGACGACATCGCCGCGGTCTACCGGCTGGCCGAGCACGCGATGGGCGAGCGGGCGCCGCAGCTGGACGTGGTCCCGCTGTTCGAGTCGGGCGCGGACCTGGCGGCGGCCCCCTCCGTGCTGTCGGGAATGCTGGAGATCCCGGCCGTCCAGGCCCGGCTGGCCGTCGACCGGCGGCTGGAGATCATGCTCGGCTACTCCGACTCCGCCAAGGAGCTCGGCCCGGCCGCGGCGACCCTGAAGCTCTACGAGACCCAGGAGGCGCTGGCCACCTGGTCGGCCGAGCACGGCGTGCCGCTCACGCTCTTCCACGGCCGGGGCGGGGCCCTGGGCCGGGGCGGCGGCCCGGCCAACCGGGCCGTCCTCGCCCAGGCGCCCGGTTCGGTGGGCGGCAGGTTCAAGGTCACCGAGCAGGGTGAGGTCATCTTCGCCCGCTATGGCCACGAGGCCATCGCCCGCCGCCACATGGAGCAGGTCACCTCGGCGGTCCTGCTGGCCTCGACTCCGTCGATCGAGGCGCGCACGGCCGAGGCCGCCGGGCGCTTCCGCCGCGTGGCCGAGCGGGTCGCCTCCGCCTCGGAGAAGGCCTACCGGCTGCTGACCGAGGCACCCGGCTTCCCGGAGTGGTTCTCGCTGGTCAGCCCGTTGGAGGAGATCGGCTCGCTCCGCCTGGGCTCCCGCCCGGCCCGGCGCGGCCTCGGCGCGCCCCGCTCCCTGGACGACCTGCGGGCCATTCCGTGGGTGTTCGCCTGGGCCCAGACGAGGGTCAACCTGCCCGGCTGGTACGGCCTGGGCAGCGGCCTGCAGGCGGTGGTCTCCGAGTCGGGTCTGGACGAGCTGCGCGCCGCCTACCGCGAGTGGCCGCTGTTCGCCTCGCTGCTGGACAACGCCGAGATGTCGCTGGCCAAGACCGACCGCGACATCGCCGCCCGCTACCTCGCGCTCGGCGCCCGGGACGACTTCGTCGAGCAGGTCCTCGCCGAGTACGACCTGACCCGCCGCCTCGTCCTGGAGACCACCGGCCACACCCGCCTGCTGGAGAACCGCCGGGTTCTCTCCCGCGCGGTGCAGTTGCGTGACCCGTACGTGGACGCGCTCTCCCACCTGCAGCTCCGTGCCCTGTCCAGGCTCCGCGCGGAGGAAGGGCTGTCGGAGGAGGAGCGCGAGCGGCTCTCCACGCTGCTGCTGCTCTCGGTCAACGGCGTCGCCGCCGGCCTGCAGAACACCGGATGATCCGGCCCGCCACGGCCGGGCGGCGCCGGCAGCTCCTCGAACAGCCCGGCCGGTCGTGAGCGAGGCCGGACCGGCTCAGACCTCGACGCGTTCCGGGGCCGAGTAGAGGTTGAAGCGCTCCTCGCGCAGGAAGCCGACCAGCGTCATCCCGAACTCCCTCGCCAGGTCGACGGCGAGGGAGGACGGCGCCGAGACCGCGCAGACGACGGGCAGGCCGGCCGTCAGGGCCTTCTGCATGATCTCGTAGCTGCTCCGGCCGCTGACCATGAGCACGTGCCCGCCCAGCGGCAGCCGGCCGCCCATCAGCGCCCAGCCGACCAGCTTGTCCACCGCGTTGTGCCGCCCCACGTCCTCGCGGACCGCGACCGGCTCGCCCTCGGCGGTGAACAGGCCCGCGGCGTGCAGGCCCCCCGTCTTGCCGAAGACGCTCTGGGCCCTCCTCAGTCGCTCCGGCAGGCCGTACAGGACCTCCGCGGGGATGCGCAGGCCGTCCCGGGGCGGTGGCGGGGCGCACCGGTCGCGCAGGGCGTCGAGGCTCGCGCTGCCGCAGACGCCGCACGCGCTGGAGGTCATGAAGTGCCGGTCCAGCGCGGGCAGGTCCGGCAGCCCGCCGCGCAGCCGCACGGTCACCGTGTTGTAACGCGCCTCGGGCGGCACGTCGTCGTCGGTGCAGTAGGCGATGGACGCGACGTCGGCGGGGGCCAGGACGCCCTCGCCGTACAGGAATCCGGCGGCCAGTTCGAAGTCGTGCCCGGGGGTTCGCATGGTGATCGCGACGGTGCGGCGCGCCTCGCCCGCCTGGATGCGGATCTCCAGGGGTTCCTCGGTGGCCAGGTCGTCACGGCGCTCCCGGGCGGCCCCGGCCCGCACCTGCGTGATCCGGGCCCTGGTGGTCGGCCCGGGCCTGCGGACGACCTCCACCCCGATATCGCTCTCCGCCGCGGTTCCGGCCTCCTCGGTTCCGCTTCCCGCTCCGATCTCGCGTTCCGGTCCGATATCGCTCTTCGCCGTGGTTCCGGCCTCCGGCTCGGGTTCGCTCTCCGCCGCGGTCCTGGCCTCCGCTCCGGTCCCGGTGCCCGTTCCGGCTCCCGCCCGCGCTCGGCCGCCCGCCGTGTGCGCGCCGGTTCCGAAGGGATGCCGGCCGGCCCGGTCGCGCGGGTCAAGACGTTCGCTCATGGCTTCATCTTCCCTTTAACGTCGTCACCCGAACCGTCCCCCGCCCCTGTCCGAAAGCGGGGCTCCGCGCGTTTCCCCGTGTTCCGTACCTGTATTCCCTGGTCATTGCCGTAATTCGGTAACAGCGGGTCGTTAGTGGAGGCAAGATGGCTAAGTGCTCGACTCTCCCTTCACCGATCTCGACCGCCCGCCGCTCTCCGAGGCGGCGCTCAATCGCGCGCTGGTCCGCCCCGGCGGTCTCTGGTCCCACATCACCGTCGTGGACCGGACCGGGTCGACCAACGCCGACCTCGCGCAGGCCGTACGCGACGGCGCGCGGCAGGGAGCCGTCCTCATCGCCGAGTCCCAGTTCGCCGGGCGCGGCAGGCTCGGCCGGGTCTGGAGCGCCCCGCCGCGCTCGGGCCTGACGTTCTCGGTGCTCCTGCGCCCCGAACCGGCCCCGTCCCGGCAGGGCTGGCTGCCGTTGCTGGTCGGCCTGGCGGTGGCGTCGGCCGTGCGCAAGGTCGCCGAGGTCGACGCCCGCCTCAAGTGGCCCAACGACCTGCTGATCGGCGAGCGCAAACTCGCCGGGGTCCTCGCCGAGCGCGTCGACAGCGCGGTGATCGTGGGTGTCGGGCTCAATGTGAGCGTGCGCACCGAGGAGCTTCCGGTGGAGACCGCCACCTCGCTGGCCATCGAGGGGGCCGCCTGCGTCGACCGCGACCCGATCATCCGGGCCGCGCTCCGGGAGATCGAGACCCACTACCGGGAGTGGTCGGAGGCCGACGGCGACGCCGACGCCTGTGGCCTGCGAGCCGCCTACCTGGCGGTCAGCGCCACGGTCGGCCGTGAGGTCCGGGTGGAACTGCCGGGCGAGCGGGTGCTCACCGGGACGGCCACCGGTGTCGACCACTCCGGCCACCTGATCGTCGACTCCAAGGGGGAGGAGCACACGCTCAGCGCGGGTGACGTCGTGCATGTCCGCCCTCACGCGTCGTGACGTGGGGCACGCGGGCATGCCACGATTTGCCCCATGGGTCTACCCGATCATCAGATGACGGAGGGAGAACGGCGCATCCGGTCGTTCAACCCTCACTGGAAGCGCCTCATCGTCCCGTTCCTCGCGATGATCGTGATCATCGTGGCGTCGGGTGCCGCCATGTTCTTCATGCCCGCCTTCGAGTACGAGTCCTACGCGCGCCTCGTGGTGGCCGTGATCGCCGTCGGGCTGCTCACCGTGTGGTCCTTCGTGCCGTACCTGAGGTGGAAGAACACCTCGTACGTGCTCACCTCGCACCGGCTCACCATCGGCACGGGGGTGCTGAACAAGTCCGTCGACGACATCCCGATGAGCAAGGTCACCACGGTCAGCGCCGACCAGGCGCTGCTGGAGAGGCTGCTCGGCTGCGGCACGCTCGTCGTCGAGTCGGCCGGCGACCACGGTCGCGTCACGCTGCGGGACATCCCGCGGATCCAGGAGGTCCGCGCCGAGCTGTTCCGCGCGATCGACGAGGCGGTCGACGAGGAGCCCTCCGAACGCGGCGGGCGGTGAGCCATGGGGCGTGACCTCCTGGGCCGGGACGACCAGGCGGGCGGGGAGGCGGCGGGGCGCCCGACGGCCGAGCAGATCGAGCGTCTCTTCGTCGGCGCGCCGCCCCGTCACACCCGGGCCGAGGTGGCGGAGCTCGCCCAGGTGTCGCGGGATCTCGCCGGGCGGATCTGGCGTGCCCTCGGGTTCGCCACCCTGCCCGACGACGCCGTGGCCTTCACCGACGCCGACGTGGCCGCGCTCAGGCGGGTACGGGCGATGATGGAGGGCGGCGTCCTCGACGACCAGACCGTCGTCCGGATGGCCAGGGCGCTCGGCCAGACCACGGCCAGGCTCGCCCAGTGGCAGGCCGAGATCATGATCGGTGCCCTGCTCGACCCCGACCAGCCGCCCGGTGACGAGGACCTGATGGCGATCATGGAGGTCGCCCGGCGGCTCCTGCCCGACTTCGAGCAGGTGCTGATCCACGTCTGGCGCGCCCAGCTCGCCGCCGCCGGGACCCGCCTGCTGACGATCGCCGACGTCACCGACGAGCCCGTGCCCACCCGGCTCACCCTCTCCGTGGGCTTCGCCGACCTGGTCTCCTTCACCCAGGTCTCCCGTGAGCTGGACGAGAGGGGCCTGGCCGACCTGGTCGAGGGCTTCGAGTCCCGGGCCTCCGACGTGGTCGCGGCGCACGGCGGACGGCTGGTCAAGACGCTCGGCGACGAGGTGCTCTTCACGGTGGCCGACCCGCGGACGGCCGCCGTGATCGCGCTGGAACTCGTCGACGTCATCCGGGAGTACGGGCTCCAGGTGCGGGTCGGGCTGGCGCACGGTCCGGTGCTGCCCGTCATGGGGGACGTCTTCGGCACCACTGTCAATCTGGCGGCCCGGCTGACGGCGATCGCCCGCCCCGGCACGATCGTCGTCGACGCCGGACTCGCCGAGGCGCTGGGGGACGCGCCCGGTGTCGAGCTCGTCCGCGTCCGCCGCAGGCCCGCCCGCGGCCTGGGGGTGGTCCAGCCATTCGTGCTGCGCAGGGCTGGTAATCATTGAGGACGGGGCACGCTCCGCAGGCTGTCCGACAGTAAGCGGGCTGTGATGCCCGAAGACCCGAAGATCAGATGAGGTGCAGGAAATGCCGTACACCGTGCAAGGCGTGGTCGCGCGTGGCAAGGGCGAGCCGGTCTCGGTGGAGACCGTCATCGTGCCCGACCCGGGACCGGGTGAGGCCGTGGTGAACGTCCAGGCCTGTGGCGTCTGCCACACCGACCTGCACTACCGCGAGGGCGGGATCAACGACGAGTTCCCGTTCCTGCTCGGCCACGAGGCCGCCGGGGTGGTCGAGGCCGTGGGCGAGGGCGTCACCGAGGTGGCGCCGGGCGACTTCGTGATCCTGAACTGGCGGGCGGTGTGCGGCCAGTGCCGCGCCTGCCTGCGCGGTCGCCCGTGGTACTGCTTCAACACCCACAACGCGGCGCAGAAGATGACTTTGGAAGACGGCACCGAGCTGTCGCCGGCCCTGGGCATCGGCGCGTTCGTCGAGAAGACCCTGGTCGCGGCCGGGCAGTGCACCAAGGTCGACCCGGCGGCACCGGCGCAGGTGGCCGGGCTGCTCGGCTGCGGGGTGATGGCCGGGATCGGCGCGGCGATCAACACCGGCGGGGTGACCCGCGGCGACAGCGTGGCCGTGATCGGCTGCGGCGGGGTGGGTGACGCGGCCATCCTGGGCGCGTCGCTGGCCGGCGCGGCGACGATCATCGCGGTGGACGTGGACGACCGCAAGCTGGCGTGGGCCCGCGACTTCGGCGCCACCCACACGGTCAACTCCCGGCAGGGCGACCCGGTGGAGGCGATCCGCGAGCTGACCGGCGGGTTCGGCGCGGACGTGGTCGTCGAGGCGGTGGGCCGCCCGGAGACCTACCAGCAGGCCTTCTACGCCCGCGACCTGGCCGGGACCGTCGTCCTGGTCGGCGTGCCCACCCCGGACATGACGCTGGAGCTGCCGCTGCTGGACGTGTTCGGCCGCGGTGGCGCGCTGAAGTCCTCCTGGTACGGCGACTGCCTGCCCTCCCGTGACTTCCCGATGCTGATCGACCTGTTCCTGCAGGGCCGGCTGCCGCTGGACCGGTTCGTCACCGAGACGATCGGCCTGGGCGACGTCGAGGCGGCCTTCGCCAGGATGCACCACGGCGAGGTGCTGCGCTCGGTGGTGACGCTGTGACGGATCCGCAGCGAAGCCAGGGCATCCGTCCCGGCGTTTCACCGGGCGCGGCCCGGTCGGGAGGCACGGCGGCGGATCCGCGACGGAGCCAGGACATCCATCCGGCGTTTCACCGGGCGCGGCCCGGTCGGGAGGCACAGTGATCGACCGGGTCGTCACCTCGGGCACGTTCTCGCTGGACGGCGGGACGTGGGAGGTCGACAACAACGTCTGGATCGTCGGCTCGGCCGGTGAGGTGCTCGTCATCGACGCCGCGCACGACGCCGGCGCGATCGCCGAGCGGGTGGGCGACCGCAGGGTGACCGCGATCGTGTGCACCCACGCGCACAACGACCACATCAACGCCGCGGCCGACCTGGCCGCGCGGGTGGACGCGCCGATCCTGCTCCACCCGGCCGACCGGGTGCTGTGGGAGATGGTCTATCCCGACCGGCCGTACACCTCGCTCCAGGACGGCCAGGTGCTCTCCGCCGGCGGGGTCGAGCTGACCGTGCTACACACGCCCGGACACGCGCCCGGTGCGGTCTGCCTGTACGCCCCGGAGCTCGGCGCGGTCTTCACCGGCGACACCCTGTTCCAGGGCGGCCCCGGCGCCACGGGCAGGTCCTTCTCCTCGTTCGACACGATCATCGAGTCGATCACGAAGCGCCTGCTGACCCTGCCGCCGAAGACGGTCGTGCACACCGGCCACGGCGACTCCACGGTGATCGGCGAGGAGGCCGGGCACCTGGACGAATGGCTGGCCAGGGGGCACTGAACCCGCCTCTGCCCGCCCCCGCCCGGACGCGTCCGAGCGGGGGCGCTCCTCGCGGGCGCGAGGGGGACCGGGCGCGAGGAGATCGGGTGGGCATTTCGTCGAGGGAGTGCCGCAAACAGAGATTTTGTGATCGTGACAGAGAGATTGCGGCTCTGTGTCCTAGTTCACGTAGGCAAGCCTTACCAAATGAGCTACCTTAGGTGTGCCTAACCTATGGTACGCTCTTCGAAAGGTCGCACCCCCGTGTATGTATGCGTCTGCCGCGCGGTAACCGAGAACGAGGTGCATGACTGCATCGCGGCAGGGGCGAAGAGTGCGCGTCAGATTCGCGACACCACGGGTGCCGGTGGCGACTGCGCTTCTTGCGTGCGTAAGATCTGTGCGATCCTGAAACGGTCTGAAAACTTGATGCCGACCGCATAGCACGAGGAGCCCGCCGATGCAGGGCGACAAGCAGATCATCGAACTTCTCAACGAGCAGCTCACCGCCGAGCTGACCGCGATCAACCAGTATTTCCTGCACGCCAAGATGCAGGAGAACTGGGGATACACCAGGCTGGCGAAATACACCCGCGAAGAGTCCATCGACGAGATGCGTCACGCGGAGAGGCTGACCGACCGCATCCTCTTCCTCGAGGGCCTGCCCAACTATCAGAGACTGGGCACCCTTCACATCGGTCAGACCGTCGCCGAGCAGCTCCGGGCCGACCTGGACGTCGAGCTGGAGGTCGTCAAGCGGCTCAGGCCAGCGATCGCCCTCATGCGGGAGAAGGGCGACATCACCTCGGCCCGTCTCTTCGAGGAGATCCTTGAGGACGAGGAGCACCACATCGACTACCTGGAGACCGAGCTGGGTCTCATCGAGAGTCTGGGCGAGCAGCTCTACCTCGCGCGCTACGCGGAGCCGCCGTCGGCGGACTAGGGAACCCGCCGGTGCAAGGGTGAACTGTCGCGAACACGCCCGCCAGATCCCTTCTGGTAGGGCGTGTTCTCTTCTGCCGGACGGCGCCGGAGAGAGTCTGTGCTTTCCAGGGACTTACGAGGCGGGAGCCGTACTCCGCGCTTCCCGGCCGTTGCGGGATGACTATCCGGGATTTATCAGTGTTTGCCCAGGTCAATGGATAGGTCAACGACGAGTCAAACCGCGCGCTGTACCGGGGAAACGATCCCCTAAGGTCCTACGATCGCAACATGACCTGTGTACTACTCGCCGAGGATGACACCTCGATCTCAGAGCCACTGGCGCGAGCCCTGCGCCGCGAGGGTTATCAAGTTGAGGTGAGCCCCGACGGCCCGCAGGCTCTGGAGCGGGCTCTGTCGGGTGGCATCGACCTGATCGTTCTCGACCTGGGTCTTCCCGAGATGGACGGCCTGGAGGTGGCCAGGCGCATCCGCGCCGAGGGCCACGGCACTCCGGTGCTGATCCTCACCGCTCGGGTCGACGAGGTCGACACCGTCGTGGGCCTCGACGCCGGGGCCGACGACTATGTCACCAAGCCGTTCCGCCTCGCCGAGCTGCTGGCGCGCGTGCGCGCCCTGCTCCGGCGCGGCACGTCCGAGACGCCCGTGGTGCAGGGGGTGCGCATCGACGCCGACTCCCGACGCGCCTGGATGGGCGACAAGGAGCTGCACCTGACGACCAAGGAATTCGACCTGCTGCGTGTGCTGGTACGCGACGCCGGCAAGGTGGTCACCCGCGAGCAGATCATGCGGGAGGTGTGGGACACCAACTGGTGGGGTTCCACCAAGACCCTGGACATGCACATCTCGTGGCTGCGCCGCAAGCTGGGTGACGACGCCGCCAAGCCGCGTTACATCACGACGGTCCGAGGGGTCGGCTTCAGGTTCGAACGCGAGTAGGGAATGCGCCGCCGACTGCTCTCCTCTACCCTCCTCGTCGCGGTCATCGCGGTGCTGCTGCTCGGCATACCTCTCGGTGTGGCGGTCAACAGGCTCATCGAGGAGGAGGCGACCCAGGAGCTCTCCTCGCAGGCGAAGAACCTGCTGCAGGAGGTGGAGTACGTCCGGGACAAGGACCAGCCCATCGACGACCAGCAGCTGGAGCAGAAGTATCCCGACCGGTACATCCAGATATACGCCAGGGGAACCCCTGACCAGCTGATCACGGTGGGCGCCGAGCCCGTCGAGAACCAGAAGATGACCGAGGACGCGCTGTCCGAGAGCGGCGTGTACGTCGTGGTCAGCCGCGACAAGACGGAGGTCGAGCGCGAGGTCCGCGCGTGGCTCTTCCTCATCCTGGGGCTCGCCGCGGCTGCCCTCGCGGTCGCGGTCGGGCTTGCCATCGTCCAGTCCCGCCGCCTGACGCTCCCGCTCAGCGACCTCGCAATGATCGCTGAGCGGCTCGGCTCCGGCGACGCCCGGCCCAGCAAGCACCGCTACGGCATCCAGGAGCTCGACCGGGTGGCCGAGGTGCTCGACCGCAGCGCCACCCGCATCTCCGACCTGCTCTCCCGGGAGCGCGAGTTCGCCACCGACGCCTCGCACCAGCTCCGTACCCCGCTCACCGGTCTGACCATGCGACTGGAGGAGATCGTCGCCGCGGCCCACGAGCCCTCGATCGTCAAGGAGGAGGGCGAGGCCGCCATCGTCCAGGCCGAGCGCCTCACCGCCGTGATCGACGAGCTGCTGGCCGCCGCCAGGCGGCAGCGTCACGCGCAGACCGAGGTCGTCGAGCTCGACGCGCTACTCGACCAGCAGTTCATCGAGTGGGGACCGGCCTTCCGCAGGGTCGGCCGGCGACTCAAGCTCGCCGGGACGCGCGAGCTCCAGGCGCTGGGCACCAGCGGCGGCATCAGCCAGGTGATCTCCACCCTGCTGGAGAACTCCCTGGAGCACGGCGGCGGCACGGTCACGGTGACCACCAGCGACAAGGACAAGTCCATCGTGATCGAGGTGGCCGACCAGGGCCCCGGCATCCCCGACGACCTCGCCCCGCGCGTGTTCGAGCGCAACGTGAGCGGCGGGGGCGGCACGGGCCTCGGCCTTCCCCTGGCCCGCGCGCTGGCCGCCGCCGACGGCGGCCGCCTGGAGCTCGTACGCCCCAGGCCCGCGGCGTTCGCGTTCTTCCTCCGCCAGGTGGGCGACACCGGCAGGAACCGCGTGGTCAGCGGCCCGGCCTGAATCCGGCCGGGGCGGCGCGGCCGGAGCGCGGGGCGGGCACCCGGCCCGCCGGGGACCGCGCGGGACCGGTGTGTTCCGGCCGGGATTCCGCGCCGCCGACCGCGGGACGCCGAGGCGCCGGTCAGGTGCCGGGCGCGGGACGCGCCGCATGGGGCACCGGAGAAATGTGAGCCCGGATCACTGGCGCAGGTGGGGCGGGGACGCGCTCTCCTCCGTGGTCTTGCTCAGCAGGTAGACGTGACCGTTGACCTTGCTGTTGGCGTTCGGCACCGGCACCGGGCTCGGTTCGGCGCTGGGGAGGAAGACCCACTTCTTGTACGACCAGAACCGGAACAGGGTGCCCAGCGCGGTGCCGGTCAGCACGGCGATGTTGTAGCTCACGACGTCCTGCAGGCCCAGGGTGTAGGTCACGAAGCCGATCACCAGGAGCGAGATCAGCAGCCCGATGCCGTTGAGCAGGAAGAACAGGAAGTACTCGCGGGCGAGCCCGCTCTGTTCGCGGTGCCGGAAGGTCCAGTAGCGGTTGCCGAGGTAGGCGAAGGTGGCCGCGATGACCGTGGCGATGACTTTCGAGGTCAGCGGGCCCAGGCCCAGGCCGAACCGGAACAGGTTGGTGCCGCCGGTGTCGATCACGAAGGCGATCGCCCCGATGGCGCCGAACTTCGCCAGCTCGTGAGCCAGGGCGGCGAGCCGCTGGTAGGCGTGTCGGAGAAACTGCACGTTTCCTGCACGGTCCTTTCGGAGGTCGGCCGCTGATCCGCCACGTCGGAGGACCTCGAACACCATGTGGCCAGGCTACCGGTGCACCGGCTGGATCCGTACGATGCTTCCCGTCTGTTGTGCATAGTAGTCAGCCAAGAACATTTCAATAAATGTCGTACATCCCAGATAAACAGGGGAACCTGACGTTACTCTGGTCCAGTAGATCGCGGAAAGGGCCGAGAAATCCCCTTCCCGCGATCGGTCCAGCCGGACTGCCGTACGCGACGGCCCACGACTCACGGGACCACCCCTTGCGCCGCCGACTGCTCGCCCTGATCGTCAGCCTGTCGCTCACGGCCGGTTGCGGCGCGCGGGCCGGTGACCAGGCCGCGATCCCCGAACCGGAGCCGGCGCGTGAGACATCCGCCGGGGTGGAGCTCGACGAGGCGATCCAGGCCTTCGAAGTGCTGAGACAACTCGACGACGCGTGGCGTGAGCGGGACTGCGCCGCCATCGGGAAGCTGACCGCCTGGGTGGAGAATGCGCTGGGCGGCCGTGCCTGCGAGGCGACCCGGAACGGCCGCCCAGCCCCCGAGAGGAAGAGCCACAGCGAGGTGGAGTTCTTCCTGCCCGGTCCGGCCGGGCAGGACCGCTGGTTCCTCGCCCTGGCGCGCGAGCCGGACCCGGCCTACTTCCTGTTCGTCGAGGAGGGCGGCGGATGGCGGCTGGGCGCCGGTCCCATCCCGGTGCGGGGTGAGCCCCCTGAGCCGGTCGATGGCGCGGTGCCCCCCGGCGACCCCGGTGTCGGGGTCCGGGCCCGCCTGGCGCCGCAGCGCTATCTGACCTACCTGACCGACCCCGCCGGGGTGAGCGGTGTCACCTTCCCGAAGGGTGACGCCGCCCGCGGTCTCCTCGACGAGCTGACCGGGCGGCCGGGGAAGGTCCGGCCGGACCGTCTGGACACCGACGTGCGCCTGCTCGTCGGCCCGGAGAGGGCGTTGCTGCTGCCAGGCGGGGGCGCCCTGGTCGTCCACGCCGTGGAGATCGAGTATCGACAGCGGGCCGCCCCGGGGCGCTCCGCACCGGCCCATCCCCTCTACACCAAGGCCGACCTGCGCGGTTTCACCGGTGAGACGAGGGCCGCCGAAGTGACGGGCACCGAGGTCGTGGTCTTCGCCACCGAGGTCACCGACGGTGCCGGCCTCTCCACGGTCGGCCTCCGCCGAGGCCTGGCCGACCTGGCCACCGGTTGACTCCTGACCGGCCATCCGCCGCGCCGCCGCGCCGTCGTGTCGCCGTGCCGCCGTGCCGCCGTGCCGCTCGTCGTGTCGCCGCGCTGCTCGCCGTGACGCCGCGCCGTCCGCTGTGCCACCCGCTACCCGCCGCCTGCTGTGCCGTCCGCCGTCCGCCGTCCGTGACCGGTCGCCGGGCTCGCGCCACCCCGTCACCGGCCGACGCCTGAGTCCGGGCCGGTAGACTCGACCGGCGTGAGCAGCACTTCCCTGGCCGGTCCCCTCGGACCCGTCGTCGGCGTTATCGGAGCGGGCCAGCTGGCCCGGATGACCCAGCAGGCGGCCATCGCCCTCGGGATCGAACTACGGGTCCTGGCCAACTCGCCCGACGAGAGCGCCGCCCGAGTGATCGCCGATGTCCGCGTGGGCGACTACCGGTCGCCGGCCGACCTGCGTGACTTCGCCAAGGGGTGTGACGCGGTCACCTTCGACCACGAGCACGTGCCCACCGAGCACATCCGCGCCCTGGCCGCCGACGGGTTCGCCGTCCACCCCGGCGCCGACGCGCTCGTGCACGCCCAAGACAAGGCCGTGATGCGCGAGCGGCTGACGGCCGCCGGAATCCCGTGCCCGGCCTGGCGGCGCGTCGAGACGGCCGCCGACGTCGAGGCGTTCGCGGCGGAGAACGGCTGGCCGGTCGTGCTCAAGGCCGTGCGCGGCGGCTACGACGGGCGCGGGGTCTGGGTCTGCCGCTCCGCGGCGGACGCCGCCGAGGTCCTGGCCTCCGGCGTGCCGCTGCTGGCCGAGGCGTTCGTGCCGTTCGAGCGGGAGCTCGCGGTGCTGGTCGCCCGGTCGCCGCACGGGCAGGGAGTCAGCTACCCGGTGGTGGAGACCGTCCAGCGCGACGGCATCTGCGTCGAGGTCATCGCCCCGGCGCAGGGGCTCGACCCCGAGCAGGCCGCGGTGGCCCAGGGGATCGCCCTGAAGATCGCCAAGGAGCTGGGCGTCACCGGGTTGCTCGCCGTGGAGATGTTCGCCACCGCCTCCGGGTTCGTGGTCAACGAGCTCGCGATGCGCCCGCACAACAGCGGCCACTGGACCATCGACGGCGCCCGCACCTCCCAGTTCGAGCAGCACCTGCGCGCCGTCCTCGACCTGCCCCTGGGCTCGCCCGCCCCGGCCGCGCCCGTCGTGGTGATGGCCAACCTGCTGGGCGGCGACGACCCCGACATCTTCTCCCGGTACGAGCACGTGATGGCCCACGACCCCGGCATCAAGATTCACTTCTACGGCAAGGACGTGCGGCCCGGCCGCAAGATCGGCCATGTCACCGCGCTCGGCACCGACGTGGACGAGGTCCGGGCGCGCGCCCGGCACGCCGCCGTCTACCTCTGCGAGGGGCGTTACACGTGAGCGAGCCGGTCAGGCGGCCCGGCGGCACCGAGAGCGCGGCCCGCGGGCCGCACGGCGAGGAGATCATCGTATGAGCACCGTCGGCATCGTCATGGGCAGCGACTCCGACTGGCCCGTGATGCGGCTGGCCGCCGAGGCGCTGGCGGAGTTCGGGGTGGGGTTCGAGGCCGACGTGGTCTCCGCGCACCGCATGCCCGAGGAGATGATCGCGTACGGCAAGCAGGCGGCCGGGCGCGGCCTGCAGGTGATCATCGCGGGTGCGGGGGGAGCGGCGCACCTGCCGGGCATGCTGGCCTCGGTGACCCCGCTCCCGGTGATCGGCGTCCCCGTCCCGCTGAAGTATCTCGACGGGATGGACTCCCTGCTCTCCATCGTCCAGATGCCCGCCGGCGTCCCGGTCGCGACCGTCGCCGTCGGCGGCGCCCGCAACGCCGGCCTGCTGGCCGTGCGGATCCTCGCCGCCGCGGACGAGGGCCTGCGGGCGAAGATGGAGGAGTTCCAGCGCGACCTGAAGGAGCAGGCGTACGCCAAGGGCGCCCGGCTCCGCGCCGAGGCCGCCGGGCTGGGCACCTGACGTCGCCTCTGTCGCGACCGGCGGCCGGGCCGGGCGCCTGACATCACCTCTGCCGCGACCTGCCGCCGGGCCGGGCGCCTGCCCAGGCCCGCCGCGGGGGCGCGGTGGTGCGGGGTCGCCGGAAGATTTTTCTCCCGTCTTTTTCCCGCCCTCACCTCCCGTTCCGCCACCGTGCCGGAACGGGTCTCCGGCGGGGGCGAGGATAGGCTCCGGCTTCCGGGGCAGGGGACCTCCACGATTTCGGAGGTGAGACCATGAGGAACGCCGTACGCGCCGCCCTCGGGATCACGATGGCGGTGCTCGCCGTATTCGGAAGCGTCGGAGCGGGTGACGATCACCGGCCTGCCCGGGGCGATGTCAGCTCGGTCAGCCACTAGGGGTGTGTTCCGCGGATCTTCGCCGCGGCGGGAACGGCCGGGTAGGGCGCCCCGCGGGGCGGGGCGGCGTCCCATGACGGAGCCGTCGGCGGCGGTGACGCCGCGAGGCGCCATCCGGGCGACCGCGGTGGACGGGAAGATCCGCAGAAAACGCTCCTGCGTGGCGGGCCCGGTCAGGTGCGCGATTCCGGCCGCAACACGACCGGAATCGCGCGGTGGCCGTTGGCGATGAAGGAGTCCAACGGCTCCAGTTCCCGTACGGGAACGGCCAGGGCGAGGTCGGGGAAGCGAGCGAACAGCGACGACAGCGCCACGCCGGCTTCGAGCCGGGCCAGGGGCGCGCCGAGGCAGTAGTGGACGCCGTAGCCGAAGGCCAGATGGTCACGGCGGGTTTCCCGGGTGAGCACGAAACGGTCGGCGTCGGCGCCGTGCTGGTGGGGGTCCCGGCCGGCGGCGGCGTACCCGGCGAGGATCGCCTCGCCCTTGCCGATCATGACACCGTGGGCGTCGAGGGAGATGTCCTCGACGGCGTACCGGAGCGGGAGGTTGGCCACGGGCGCCTGCCAGCGCAGCGTCTCCTCGACGACGTCGTCCCAGGAGGCGCCGCCGGCGCGGACCAGTTCGAGCTGGTCGGGGTGGGTGAGCAGGGCGCACAGGGCGTTGTCGATGAGGTTGACGGTGGTCTCGTGCCCGGCGGAGATCATCAGGAACAGGGTGTCGATGAGCTCGGTCTCGCTGAGCCGGGAGTCGCCGTCCTCGTCGCGGGCGGCGATCAGGTCGCTGGTCATGTCGTCGCCGGGGAGCGCGCGTTTGCCGGCGACCAGGTCGGTCAGGATGGCGTAGGCGTCGCGCTGGGTGGCGAGGGCCTCCTCGGCGTCGGCGGAGGTGTGGAAGACGCCGTCGACGACGCGGCGGATGTCGTCACGGGAGCTGTCCGGCAGGCCGAACAGCTCGGCGATGACCCGCATGGGGAGCTGGTAGGCGAAGGTCTCCCGGAGGTCCACGACCTGCCCCGGCGGGGTGGCGGCCAGCGCGTCGAGCAGTTCGGCGGTGATCTGCCGGACACGCGGGCGCAGCGCCTCGGTGCGGCGCGGGGTGAACGCCGCGGAGATCAGCCTGCGCAGCCGTCTGTGGTCGTCGCCGTAGGCGGTGAACATGTTGACGACGGAGACCCAGGGGTACAGGGGCCAGTCCTGCGGGATCTCACCGTTGACGAAACGCGGCCAGTGCCGGCGCGGGTCCTTGGACACGCGCGGATCCGCGAGTAACTGCCTGAGCAGGTCGTAGTCGGTTATCGCCCACGCAGCCACCCCGCCAGGAAGCTCCACCCGCGACGCCGGGCCGGCGGCGCGGAGGCGGGTGGCTTCACCGTGGATGTCGCGGCCGGTGGGGTCGATGACGAAGGGGCAGGTGGCTGCGTCCATGTGCTGTCTCCAGGGGTGAGAGAGGGAACAGGGGTGAAACGCACGGGCAGGGCGGTCAGGGCCCGGTGGAAAGGTCCGGGCCGCCACCGGAGCCCGGAGGCCGGAACGGCCAGTGCCACGTCCGGGACGCGGTCGAGGAGCCTCTCGATCGCGACGGTGGCGACCAGGCGGGCCATGGCCTTGGCGGGGCAGGCGTGCGGGCCCGCGCTGAAGGCCAGATGGGCACGGTTGCCGGCCCGGCTCAGCGCGGGGTTCAGGGCCGGGTCGGTGCCGGCCGCGGCCAGGCTGACGACGACCGGGTCTCCGGCGCGCAGGGGCACGCCGTGCAGGGAGACGTTGTGGCGGGGGTAGTGAACGGAGTAGTTGGCCATGGGCGGGTCCTTCCACAGGACCTCTTCCAGCGCCGCGTCGACCGGCATGCTGCCCCCGGACAGGTCACCGGCGAACCGGTCGTCGGAGAGGAGAAGCCGCAGCGCGTTACCGATCAGGTTCTGCACGGGTTCGGTACCGGCCGCGATCAGCAGCGTGCACTGGTGGATCATCTCCTCGTCGGTCAGCCGCGCCGGGTGGGCCATCAGCCAGGAGGTCACATCCTGTCCGGGCCGGGCCCGTTTGAGAGTGATCAGGTGGTGCATGTACTGGGTGAACAGCGCGTCGCCCTCGGCTGCGCCGTCGCCGCCCTCGAACATCTTGGCCAGGGCGGTGATCAGCTGGTCGCTGGCGGCGTCGGACTGGCCGAAAAGCTGGTTGAAGATGAGCAGCGGCAGGACGCCGGCGTACTCGGTCAGGAGGTCCGCCTGCCCCCGGGAGGCGAAGGCGTCGATGAGCCGGTCGGCGTTGTGGGAGACGGAGCGGCGCAGCGCGTGGGGGTCGACACGGCCCAGGCTGTCGGTGATCGCCTGACGGAACCTGCCGTGGGCGGGCGGGTCGGAGAACAGCGCGTTGGGCCGGTACCCCATCATCGGGATGACGGGACTGTCGGGAGGGACCTCTCCGGTCTGCAGGGCACGCCAGCCGCGCGGATCCTTGGAGTAGACGTGCGGGTTGCGCAGCACCTCCAGGGCGGCGTGGTAGCCGGTGACCAGCATGGCGTGCACGCCGGGGGCGAGCTCGACCGGTGCCGCCGCCCCGCGGGAGCGCAGCTCGGTGTACACGCCGGTGGGGTCGGCGGCGAACTCGGGCCCGTACAGGGGGATGCCCCGCCGGTGGCCGGCGTGCGCGGGGCAGCCCGGGGGCGGCCCGGAACCGGGGGCGAGATGGCTGTGGGAGGTCACGGGTGCTCCTTGGCGGCACGGGTGAGCAGGTACTGCACGAGGGTGATCAGTGCGGCGCCCGCGGAGGCGCGATCGCGGGCGTCGCAGACGACGAGGGGGGTCTCTGCCAGCAGGTCCAGGGCGGTACGCAGCGCGTCGGTGTCGAAGGCGGGGGTGCCGTCGAACCGGTTGACGGCGACGGCGTAGGGCAGGCCGTGCTCTTCGACCATGTCCATGACGGAGAAGGAGGCGTCCAGACGGCGGGGGTCGGCCAGCACCAGCGCGCCCAGGGCACCGTAGGCCATGTCGCGCCAGAGCCGCTGGAACCGCCGCTGCCCGGGGGCGCCGAACATGTACAGCACCAGCCGCGGGTTGAGGGTCAGACGGCCGAAGTCCATCGCGACGGTGGTGGTGTCCTTGCCGCCCACTCCGGCCAGGTCGTCGACGGCGGCGCCGGCCTGCGTCATGATCTCCTCGGTGCGCAGCGGGGGGATCTCCGACAGGGCGCCGACCAGCGTGGTCTTGCCGACGGCGAAATGCCCCACGATGAGGATCTTCACCGCTCGCTCCACCGCGTCGCCGAGATAGACGGCGTCGCGGCGGCCGTCAGACCAGGGCGCGGAGCCCATCGAGCACCTCCTGCAGCAGTTGGATGTCGGGACGGTCAGTGGGGGGCGCGGGGGATCGGGTGATGATGTGACCGGAGTCGGTCAGATCGCTGAGCAGGACCTTGGTGACGCCGACGGGCAGCGCCAGGTGCGCGGCGATCTCCGCCACCGACAGGGCCCCGCCGCGGCACAACGCCATGAGGCGGCGTTTCTCCGGACCGGTGCCCGGGTCCATGCCTCTGGGCGGCGTGTCACCGGCGGCGACCACCAGCGACACCAGGTCGAAGGGGATACGGGCGTGGGCGCGGCCACCGGTCACCACATACGGCCGCACCAGGTCGCTGTCGCGCCGGGGCGCCGTCATGAGGTCCGGTTGACGCCGTGACGCGGCGGGCTGGTCATCTCCTTGCCCAGGCGGTCGACGAGCTTGTGCATCCGGTAGGTGACGGTCTCCAGATCCGCGGAGTCGGTGCACGACACCGCCAGGTAGGCGCCCTCCCCGGCGGCGGTGGTCAGCACGTAGCCGCCGGCGAACTCCACCAGCGTCTGCCGCCACGGGGTGTACGGGTCGTCGGCGCAGAACTCCGCCGTCGCCCGGCTGAGAGCCTGCAGTCCCGACAGCGCGGCGGCGTAGGCGTCGGCCTGGTCGCGGCTGATCCCGGCCGAGTGCGCCTGCAGCAGCCCGTCAGCGGTCAGCAGGATCGCATGCCGTACATGGGGGACGTTGACGACCTCGTCCAGCATCCAGTTCGTGTTATTCATCAGAGGGATTCCCTTCGTCCGTGGACGGGGTGGACGTACGACCGGCGCGCGTTCCGCGCTGGAAGGCGCCCAGGACGGCGGCGGCCTGCTCTGCCGGGCGCCGCTGCGCGGCCGACGCCAGGGGCGGCGGGGCCTGCAGTTCGGGAATGGCCTCACGGCGGCGACGGCGGGGGAACTCCCCCGGCGACGGTGACGGCGCGGGGACGGTGCCGGGCGCGGGTGACGGTGCGGGGATGGTGTGGGACGCCGGTGACGGTGCGGGGATGGTGTGGGACGCCGGTGACGGTGCGGGGATGGTGTGGGACGCCGGTGACGGCGGCGGGGCCGGTTCGTCGTCGGGGGTCGGTTGCGTCAGGAGCGCGTTGGGCAGGAACACCACGGCCCGTACCCCTCCGTAGGGTGATCGGGAGTCCACCGAGACGCTGAACCCGTACCGCTGGGCGAGCACACCGATGACCGCGAACCCGAACTGAGGTGGGTCGCCGAGCCGGGTGACGTCCACCGGCCGCGCGCCCGACAGCAGCAGGGCCGCCTGTTGCTTCTCCTGCTCGTGCATGCCGACGCCGCAGTCGTCGATGACGATGACCGCCCCGTTGTGCGTCGAGTGGATGTTCACCTGCACGTCCGTATCGGGAGGCGAGTGCCGGGCGGCGTTGTCGAGCAGCTCGGCCACGGCCAGCACGACGGGCTCGACCACCCGGTCGATGACGGCGGTGTCCATCTGCGCGACGGTCTTGACCCGCAGGTAGTCGCTGATGCGTGAGGTGGCGCCGCGCACCACGTTCTCCAGGGTGGCGGCGGCCCGCTGCCGGCCCGGCCAGGCTCCGCACAGCACCGCGACGGCCTGTGCCCGCCGGCCGAACTGCGCGTTCGTATGGTCGATCTTCAGCAGGTCGGCGAGGACGCTCGGGTGGTCGTAGCGGTTCTGCATGGCGGAGATGACCAGTTGCTGGTCGCTGGCCAGGCTCTGGAGAGCACGCATCGTGGTCATCAACGCCGCGCGAGCCGACTCGTCGGCCCGGGCCAGCGCGGTGTCGAGACTGTGGGTGAACAGCTCCGTCACCGCCTGCAGGCTCTGGCCGTACGGTGATCCGGCCAGGCGCTCGTGCAGGAGGCCGGGAACCGGCGCGGGCCCCCGGTGCCCCTGGTGGAGGGACTCCGCCAGCGTGGGAAGGCGCACCTCGGCCAGATGCCGGGCCTCCTGGTCCCGGGCGTGCAGTTCGTTCAGCAGCGCGGTGGTACGCCTGCGTAAGGCGCCGGCGGTACGCCACTGGCGCACCGTCACGACCGCGGCGAGCACCAGGCACACCGCCAGGCACCACACCAGCATTTCCAGCGTGGGAGGTGACATCGGATCCTCATCGTCGGGAGGTGAACGGGCAGGGGGCGGTCCCGGCGACGGCTCGGCCGGTCCGCCGGGCAGGTGCCTCGCGGGGATCGACCGGAGCCGGCCGGCCCGTCCGTACGCGCGCCCGGTGGGGCCGGCGGGTTCGGGGCGTGCGCGCCGGGTGGCGCGAGGGCCGGATCGGACGCCGGCCGGCACCCGGCACGGGTCACCGCGCCGGTCTCACGCGCCGGCCGCCACGGGGAGACAGCGGAGGTGAGAGCGCGGGCGGAGCCGGTGGTCAGGTGGAGCGTCCGGACCGGTGACCAGGCGACCGTGCGAACCGCCCGCGGCCAGATCATGGCGGTCCACCCGGGAAGCCAGGAAAAGCAGAAAATGGCAGCTTATGTGGTAAACGCAGGTTTTCTCATGTTGGCGGCCACTTGTCATCGAAATCTGGGTTGTGGAAGGATGTCGCTTCATGGGCTCAGCCGGTCCGTCGTGCCGGACGTGGCTGGAGTGGGCGCCCTGACGGTCTGGTTGACACGCTTCGGCGGTCGTATTTCGCAAATCTGATGTCATGGACCGCTCTGTCGTCAAGGCAGCCGAAGATTCGCGTCAATGAACCGTCTGCCATATTCGAGCACCCTTCCCGCAGGCCACCGCACTCGTTGTCGCTCGGCGCCGTGAGGCGATCCGGGCGGATGCCTCCGTATGTCATCGGCGACGAATTCCTGATATCCAATTACAGCTGGCAATTATGTACCAATAGAAAAGAAAAGTAAAAGCGGACATGTAAGGAAGGTTGGTCAAATAGGGCATATAGCTTCACATACGGCAATCTCGAACATGATTTCGATGTTCGCGCCCGGTCATTGCGGAAAGTTCCTTTCCCATTACGCGGTGCGGGATCGGCGACCCCGCTGCCCGTGACGACACGACGTCGGCCCCGGAGCAGCCGGATCTGCGGGCCGAGGAACACCGGCTGCTCGCCGAGATCCGGGCGGGGGCTCCACCGCGGCCCGCCGGCGGCAGGCGCGGCCCGCGCTCCGCCCGCGCTGGGGCTTCACCCTGGCCGGGGTCGGCGCTCTCGCCGTCGCCGTCGCCGCCGTGACCGTGACCGTGGTCCAGCCCGGAGCGACCGAGGGGCCGGGCAACCGGCCACCCGCGCTCGGGCAGCCCAGCGCGGCGGTGGTGCTGGAGAACGCCGCGCTCGTCGCCGCGCGGACCAAGACCGCCGAGATCCGCCCGGACCAGTGGTTCTACATGAAGGAGTCGCAGCACCTGCCGAGGACGGGGGAGAACGAACTTCCCGCGTTCGAGCACTGAGGCCGGATGGACGGGGTCAAGAGCGCCCTCCGGGTCAAGGGCGAACTGAAGATCACCGATGCCGAGAAGGGGCCGACGCACCCCGGCAGGACCCGGCAGGAGGTGGAGCGCTTCCCCGCCGATCCGGACGCGCTGCTGGAGCGCTTCCGCACCCTTGAGCGGGAGCGGGCGACGCTGTCGCTCTGCCAGCCCAACTGCCCGGCGGGGACCGCGGCGGACGTCAAGGCGTTCGGGGCGATCGGGTGGTACATGAAGTACGGGCCCCTGATCCCCTCGGACACGGCCGCGGCGATGTACCGCGCCCTGGCGAAGATCCCGAACGTCAAGATCGAGGAGAACGCCACGGACATGGACGGGCGCCGGGGGGTCGGTGTCGTCCTCGACCTGGGGGAGGCCGGCAAGCAGTACTACATCCTCGCCCCCGGCGACTACCGCTACCTCGGTACGAAGATCGTGGACGGCGGCGAGACCTCCGGCATGTCCGTCCTGGCCTCCGGCATCGTCGACGAGGCGGGCCAGGTGCCCTGATCGGTACCGGTCCCGGCCGATGCGGACCTGCCGCGTCCGTCGGCCGGGACTTTCCACCGCCGGTCCGCGCGGACGGCCTCCCGCAGCTCGTGCCCGATCGTCCCGGACGGGCCTCCGGCTGGTGGATTCACCACCTCGCGCATCCCGCCGGGGAGGGAGAACGGGTCCCGGCTGTGGTCGCGGCGTCGTCGGTGACGGTCATGGTCGGCTCCGTATCGAGAGGCGCCCGCGAGGGCCGGGGTGGACAGGACCACTTCCGGCTGGAGGCGGGGGCCCGGCCGGTGTGAGAGGAGGGCGCCTGCCCGGAGACGGGGTCTCCGGGTGGGATACGGCAGGGGTGCCCGGCCGGAGGTGGGAACTCCGGCCGGGCACGAGGGGCGGTGCCCGGCCGGTCTCCTCGGTGCTTTCGTCATTGCAGGGGCGGAAGGCGGTCCGGATACTGTATTCGTGGAGTCCGTCGCCGGAGGGCACGTCACGGACCATCCTCAGGACGTGACGGAGGCGTGTAAGCGTTACGAAGCGATCCGCCCGGAGGCCCTGCCGTGCGGGCGACCGCCGACCTCATAGCGAAGGTGATGACGACGTGGACGCGGACCTGAGCACGGCCATCTGGCGCCGGGCCTCCTTGGGTGACGACACCGGCGGTGACTGCGTGGAGGTGGC